>JAAAOL010000215.1 GCA_009908885.1 Bacteroidota bacterium
CGAGGTGCTGGCGGCGACGGACCTGGTGCCGTTCCGGGCGGCCATCGCGGCAGGGGTCGACCTCGTGATGCCGGGCCATCTCCGCGTCCCCGCGCTCGACCCCTCCGGCCAGATCGCCACACTGTCAGCCCCCATGCTGCACTCGGTCCTGCGCGACGAACTGGGCTTCCAGGGGGTGGTGGTCACGGACAGCCTGCTCATGGCCGCCGTGCGCGACCGGTACGACACGCCCGCGGCTCAGGCGGCCGCGCTGCTGCGGGCCGGGGTGGATCTGTTGCTCGATCCTGTGGATCCGGTCGCGATGGTCGACGGGATCGTCGAGGCCGTGGAAGATGGCCGAGTCGAGGAAGCGCGGCTGGACGCCGCCGTCGGTCGCGTGTGGCGTCTCAAACAGCGTTTCGCCGAAAGTCATGGCGCGGCGGCGATTCGGACGACGCCCTCGCGCCCCGACGGCCCAGCCGCCGATCACCAGCTCCTGGCCGACGACGTGGCCCGGAACGCCATCCGCGTTATTGCGGGCCTGGCCGAGGTGCTGCCGCTCCGTCCGGATGCGCATGATGGAACGCGCCTGCTTGCCGTCGCCATCACGTCGCAGCGGAGCGCCGGGGATGCTGAACCGCCCCTCCTTGCCGGGTTGCGCGACCATCTGCCAGACGTCACGACGCGATGCATCGGCCCGGACGACGAGGGCGCCCTGCAGGCGCTGCTAAACGACGCCGCAGCCTTCGACCGCGTGCTCGTCGCACTCCTGGCGCGTCCTGCCGCGTGGCAGTCGTACGGCCTCCGACCGGCGCAGCGACAGGGCATCCAGACGCTCACGCGACGACAGCCCGTGGTGGTGGCCGCACTCGGGGCGCCGGATCTGCTGTCCGCCTTTCCGGATGCGGCCCTTCGCCTCTGCACCTACAGCGACGTGCCCGCCTCACAGGCAGCGCTGGTGCAGGCACTGGTGGGGGGCACCGAGATTAAGGGTGGGTAATCTCTGGTCGATTCTAGAAGGAAGTCTGAACAGTCGACACGCAGCGTCGTTTTATGGGGTGTTCATATCACGCGACGCTGGCCAGATAATTTCGAGGCCACTTTCTCACACGTCAACACGAGGAGACTCGTTTCTTCCATGGGGTTCTTCGACTTCTTCACGAAAGAGCAGCCACCGCTCGTCGAGCAGGCGTTCGACGACGTCAAGCTGATGCTCCGGAATGGGCACGAAATGTTCGCGGCGTCCACGGGTCGGCTGCTCGACAACGAAATTCTGGACGTCGATCTCAAGGCGCTCGACGGTGAAATCAACCAGAGCGAGCAAGATCTGCGTCGGGCGGTCCTGGAGCACCTGAACGTGGAGCCGGACCGGGAACTCATCTTCAGCCTCAAGCTGATCAGCATCGTCCACGAGGCCGAGCGCATCGGCGATCTGGCCAAGACGCTCGCCAAGACGGCGGACCTCGCCCATGCCCAGCGGATGGGGCCGCTCGTGGAGCCGCTTCGCGAACTGCGGGACCGGATCCTGCACATGTTCGACTTGGCGCAGGAAGGCTTCATCAGCGAAAATGAGTCGATGGCCCGCGACCTCATGCTCGAGCACGAGACCATCAAGGACGATGTGACGAACTATCTTAAAATGCTGGTAGACCGCGAGGACATCACGGCCAATGAGGGCGTCGTCTACGCCATGGCCGCCCGCATGATGAGCCGCGTCAGCTCGCATCTGGCCAACATCGCGTCGACCGTCGCCTGCCCGTTCGACCAGATCCGCCGCTCGCCGACGTGGGCGGAAGACGAAGCCCGTGTGACGAAGTCTAAATGACGGGCCTGTCAGCCGCGCCTGGTGGATCACCGCTGCGTGGCATCCGGTAGGAAAGAGGCACGTATTTTCAGACCTGACTTTGCCGTTCACTCATGGCTGTTACCCATTCGAAAATGATCGAGCTGGGCATGAAGGCGCCCCCGTTCGATCTCCCCACTGCCAACCCCGGCGTCGATGAGGTCGAGGGCGAGACGCGCGCACTGGCGGACTACGCCGAGGCCGAGGCTGCCGTCGTCGTGTTCACCTGCAACCACTGTCCCTACGCCAAGCACGTCGAGGACGCGCTGGTGGATATGGCATCCCACTACCAGGCGCGCGGGGTGCAGTTCATCGCCATCAACGCGAACGATCCGGAGCAGTATCCGGAGGACGCGTTCGACAAGATGGCCGAGCGCGCGAAGGCGAAGCAATTCCCGTTTCCGTATCTCTTCGACGCCTCGCAGGACGTCGCCAAGGCGTACGGCGCCCTGTGCACGCCCGACTTCTTCGTCTTCGACGACGACCGCACGCTCGCCTACCGGGGCCGCTTTGACGAGACGCGCCCCAACCAGGGGGAGGCGCACGGCGGCGACCTGTCGGCAGCCCTAGATGAATTGCTGCAGCAGGGCGAGGTGACCAGCGAGCAGCACCCGTCGATGGGGTGCAACATCAAGTGGAAGCCGGGCAACGCGCCCGCCTGAGGCAGCGTCGCGCGTCCGGTTGTTGCAGGGACGTAAACGGTCAGCCGGAACGGGCCGGTGTGGGCTTCGTGCACGTCGTAGTTCAACCGTGCCGCCCTCGCCGGTTCGATGCGTTCCCTGATCGATCGCCCTGCTATGTCTTCTCAGTTTCACTCGGACGATGCCCACCCCGAGGCCCGCAGTCCCAGCACCACGGCCCTCGCCACGATCGGCGTGCTGGCCGGGCTGATGGTCACCATGCTGCTCGCGATCCTGGCTCCTCGCCTCTTCGCCGACGCCACCCTGCACTGGGCGGTTACCCTCGGCGCAGGCGTCGTGACGGCGGTAGTCGTCATGATGATCGGGCGGTCCCGTCGCTCGGTGGAGGCGTCCTAACGTGCCGGGCGTCCCTGTTCTACCGTTCTCGCTCGGCGATGTCCGTATAGCTCGGAACGTGATGCGTAATGCGTGTCGAAGCGTCTGCTCTCGACCTCCACGCAACACGCGACACGCACCACGACAGGCGACAGCGGAGGTCCTGACGGCACCAATCTGAAAGCGTACTACCGCTGTCGTACTGCGATCATGTTCGACGATCAGGCCTTCCAGTCCTGGCCCGCCATCCTCGCCGGGGCGGCCCTCTTCGGAGGGCTCTTCGCGCTGGTGGCGCTCCTGGCGGAGGTCGTCTACGGCGAGCCGTTTCGGGTGACGCCCGCCGTCATCGGCCTCAGCACAGCCGCCTTCGTGGGCTACATCGGCGTGGCGCTGTACCATCGGGGCGGGTAGGCCGGTCGTCCGGGGGGCGAACCAACGCCGTCGACGAGACGTATTTCTTTACTGGAACCGCTTCCGGCACGCGCCGGAACGCCGTGCCCTCAACCCACGAATCGATCCGCTGAGGTGTTATGCAAGAATCCCAGACGCTAGAGACCCCGACGCCCCAGGACGAAGACGATCGGTCGGCGTATGAAAAAGCGGCCGAGCAGGAAGACATCGATCCTCGCTGCATCCCGCAGACGCTGGAGGCCGCCCCGCCCGTCGGCGAGGAGATTCCCTACCCCGACTACTCGGATGAAGACCAGAAGAACTGGCGCTTTCTGTTCAACCGGCAGATGAAGATGCTGCCCGGTCGCGCCGGGGAGGCCTTTCTGCGAGGCGTCGAGATTCTGGACATGACGCCGGACCGCATCCCCGCCCTGGCGGAGCTGAGCAAGAACATGGAGGCCGCGACGGGGTGGAAGATCGCCCGGATTCCGGGCCTGCTGCACGAGAAGGACTTCTTCAATCTGCTCGCCAACCGCCTCTTTCCGTCGACGGACTACCTGCGCGGCAGCGACGAGTTGGACTACACGCCCGCGCCGGACTGCTTCCACGATATGTTCGGCCACATGCCGATGCTGACGCAGCCGGCCTTTGCCGACTTTTATCAGCTCTTCGGCAAGGCGGCGCTCAACGCGGAAGGCGCTGACCGTCCGCGTCTCGAACGGCTCCACTGGTTTACCGTCGAGTTCGGGCTGATCCGGCAGGAGAATGGCACGCGCATCTTCGGGGCGGGCATCCTGTCGTCCAAGAACGAGGTGACGCACGCCCTGTCGGACGAAGTCACGGTCGAACCCTTCGACCCGGAGGTGATCGTCGAGACCGACTACGACGTGTGGCACCTGCAGGACCTGCTCTTCGCGCTCGACTCGTTCGAGCAGCTGGTCGAGGGGTTCCGGTCCTGGACCCGGAGCCGCGGCCTGCTCGACTAGCGTCCGTCCCTGCTGGAGCGGACCAGTACATCGCATCGACGCCATGGCACGACGGCGGGAGCCTCCTCTCCCGCCGTTCGTCGTAGGGCGCCGCATGTGCAGCCGCATTTGCAAGAGTGGCGAGCGTTGCCGTTTATGGCAGCGGCCCTCACCGACCTCCTCTCTCGCCTTTCGTCCCCGAACGCTATGCCACAACCCACCCGCGTCGGCCTCCTCTTCGGCGGGCAGTCCGCCGAGCACGAGGTCAGCCTCCGCTCGGCCCGCTCGGTCGCCCGCGTGCTGCGCGCGAACGACCACTACGCCCTCGTGCCCATCGGCATCACGAAGAGCGGGCACTGGCGCCAGGGAGCGGACGTGGCGGCGCTGCTGGACGAGGCATCCGACGCCCGCATCGTGCCGGAGGCATCGGACGGACCGGGGCGCCCGCTGCCCGCCGTGGAGATGCTGGCGGACGTCGATCTGGCCTTTCCCATGCTGCACGGACCGCGCGGGGAGGACGGCACCGTACAGGGCATGCTGGAACTGGCTGGCATCCCGTTCGTCGGGGCGGGCGTGGCGGCGTCGGCCCTGGCGATGGACAAGGTGCTGTTCAAGGACGTCATGCGGGCGCACGGCTTTCCCATCACCGCGCATCGAACGGTGCCGCGACGCCGCTGGCTGGTAGCGTCCGAGACGGTGCTGGCGGAGCTGGAGGAGGCGCTCACGTATCCGATGTTCGTCAAGCCGGCCAACATGGGCTCCAGCGTCGGCATCACACGCTGCGAGACGCGGGCTTCGCTGCGGGATGGGCTGATGGAGGCTGGGCAGTACGACCGCAAGATCGTCGTCGAGCGGGCCGTGCCGCACGTGCGCGAGATCGAGGTGAGCGTGCTGGGCAACGACGAGCCCGCCGCTTCCGTGCCGGGCGAGGTCGAGGCCAGCCGCGCATTCTATGACTATGCCGCCAAGTACCTGGACGAGGGCGAGCAGTCCAGCCAGCTGCACATTCCGGCGCCGCTCAGCGAGGAGCAGGCTGGCCGCATCCGCGCGATGGCCCTGGACGTCTACCGGGCGATCGACTGCGCCGGGATGGCGCGCGTCGACTTTCTGATGAATGACGAGACGGGCGAGATCTTCGTCAGCGAGGTCAACACCATTCCCGGCTTCACGGCCATCAGCCTGTACCCGCGCCTCTGGGAGGCCACGGACCTGCCTTTCGCCCAGCTCATCCAGCGGCTCATCGAACTGGCCTTCGAGCGGTTCGGTGACCGCTGAGTTTCACCGTTTATACCGATTCAGATTGGGAATGTCCGGACGGTCGATCAGAACGGTTGTAAAGACGCCTCGGCGAGGCGTCTCTACGCTAATCCGCGATCGGAATCCTCCTGGCGTATCCCGACATCACCGAGCGAACACGATCTTATGACTACGTACTCGACCGACACCCGCACGCTGACGCCCGGCGAGCACTTCGTCGCCATCCGGGGTGAGCGCTTCGACGGGCACGACTTCGTGGAGGAGGCGCTGGAAAAAGGGGCGGCGGGCCTCGTCGTGGAGCAGGTGCCGGACGACGTGCCGGTGCCGGACGACGTGCCGGTGACGGTGGTGGAGGACAGCGAAACGTACCTGGGCGAGCAGGCCCGGGAGCGGCTGCAATCCCTGGGTACCGAAGTCGTCGGCATCACGGGCTCGGTGGGTAAGACGACGACCAAGAATGCCGTGGCGACGGTGCTCGGCGAGGCGATGCCGGTCGTGGCCAACGAGGGCAACCTGAACACGGTCCTCGGCCTCGCCCTGACCGTCCTGAACCGGCTGCGCGAACCCGAGCAGGTGCTGGTGGCCGAGATGGGCGCGTACCAGCGCGGCAGCATCGAGCGGCTGTGCTCCTTCTTCCCGCCGACGGTCGCCGTGGTGACGGTAGTGCAGCCCGTGCACCTGGAGCGGATGGGCACGCTGGAGAACATCAAGCGGGCGAAGAGTGAACTGGTGGAGGCGGTGCCCGAGGACGGCGTAGCCTGCCTCAACTGGGACGACGCCCGCGTGCGCTGGATGGCCGATCGCTGTGCCGGGCGCGTGCTGTCCTACGGTGAGCACCCGGACGCGGAGGTGCGCCCCGACCACATCACCGCGACGATTCCACTCCTCGGCTCGTACGTCACGCAGACGGCCCTGGCCGCCTTCAGCGTGGGCCTCAGCCTCGGCATGGATGCGGCTGCGATCAACGCTGGCCTCGCCCGCCTGACCGCCGAGCGCGGACGCCTGCGGCAACTGCCCGGACGCGGCGGGGCGGCGCTCATCGACGATACCTACAACGCCGCGCTGGCCTCGACGCTGGCCGCGCTGGAAGTCCTCCGCGATGCTGCCGCCGAGCGCCGAATTGCCTTCCTGGGCGACATGCTGGAACTGGGCACCGAGGAAGCCCGCTCGCACCGGGAGGTCGTCCAGTTCGCGCTGGAGGCGGCGAACCTGGACCTACTCGTCCTCGTCGGAGAGCGGATGACCGAGGCGGCGCGGGCGCTGGAGGTGGATGGCCTTGACGCGGTCCTCCTCTACGATGCGTCCACCGACGTGATCTCTGACCTGGAAGCCGGTCGCCGGTACGTGCCGGCTCCTGGCGACGTAGTCCTCGCCAAGGGCTCTGCCAGCACCCGCATGGAGCGCATCATGGCCCACCTGCTGCATCCCGACGTGGACCCGCGCGACGTGCTCGTGCGACAGTCGCCCGGGTGGCAGCAGATCAGCTGACGCGCGGAACGTGAGGAAGACGTAGAAGACGCTGCGGCGGATGAACGATGGGCGTACTGCCTCGTCCATTGCATGCAACAGATCGGATCACCCTACGACATCGACCGCCTGACGCGATATGAGCAGTAGCGATACGGAGCGCCTTTCCGCGCGCATCACCGGACGGGTGCAGGGCGTCGGTTTCCGGCACTTCACACGGCGCACGGCCCGCACCCTCGGCCTCGGAGGTTGGGTACGCAACGAAGCCGACGGCTCCGTCCGCCTCGAAGCGGAAGGGCCTCGCAGCGACCTGGAGCAACTGCTGGAGGCCGTGCGACGCGGCCCCTCCGCCGCCCGCGTCGAGCACGTGAACGCCGAGTGGGACGCGACGACGGGCCAGTTCGACGGCTTTACCGTCCGGTTCTAGCGTCGTCTCGTCAGCATATACCAAAGCCGGAGCCCACTCCGCCTGCATCCGGCGAAGCCGCTCCGGCTCGGTTGGACATGATCGCTGGACGAATAGCTACACCGTAGCGGGAGCTGTATACATCTCGGCGATGTAGTCGCTTACCATCCGCACGGCGCTGAACTCGGCCGGGAGTGACTGCATGGCGCGGCGCATCCGGCTGATCCAGCCGCGCGGTAGCCCCTCGGGGTCATGGTCGTAGAACGTCGGGATGACTTCGTTCTCCAGCACGTCGTAGAGCGCCTGCGCATCGACCGCGTCCTGCTGAGCCTTGTCGGCGTAGACGGTGCCGTCGCCGATGGTCCAGCCGTTGGTGCCGTCGTAGCCTTCGGGCCACCAGCCGTCCAGGATGGACACGTTGAGGCCGCCGTGCGCGGCGATCTTCTGGCCGCTCGTGCCGCTGGCCTCCATCGGGCGGCGCGGGTTGTTGAGCCACACGTCGCAGCCGGAGACGAGCATCCGCCCGATCTCCATGTTGTAGTTCTCCAGGAAGATCACCTTGCCCTTGAAGGCCGGGCGCTGGCTCATCTCGTAGATCCTGCGGATGAAGCCTTTCCCGCCTTCGTCTTCGGGGTGCGCCTTGCCCGCGTAGAGCAGTTGCACCGGGCGGTCCGCATTGGAGAAGAGCCGTTCTGCGCGTTCCACGTCGGAGAAGATGAGGGGGGCGCGCTTGTAGGTCGCGAAGCGGCGGGCGAAGCCGATGGTGAGGGCTTCAGGGTCGAGGTCGACCGTCTGCGGAAGCGTCTGCCGGGCCACGTAGTCGGCCACGAAGTCGAGCAGGAATCCGCGCAGCGTCGAGCGATACTGCCACAGGTCCGCGTCCGGAATATCGGCGAGGCCCTGCTCCCAGAAGTCGGGATCCTGGCGCTGGGCGAGCCAGTCGCCGAGGCGCTGTTCGAGGAAGGCGCGGGCGTGCGGCGCCGTCCAGGTGGGGAGGTGGATGCCATTGGTGATGTGGCCGATGGGCACCTCGTCCACCGGGCGGTCCGGGTAGAGGGCTTTCCACTGGTCGCGGGCGACCTCACCGTTGAGACGAGAGACGCCGTTGGCCGCGCGTGACATCTTGAGGCCGAGGACGGTCATCGTGAACGACTCGTGCTCGTCATTCGGGTCGACGCGGCCAAAGGCCATGAAGTCGCGCTCGGAGAGACCGAGTTGCTGGCGGAAGGTAGTCATCTGCCCCAGCGTCCGGTCCGGGTTGAATCGGTCGTGCCCGGCGGGGACGGGCGTGTGCGTGGTGAAGACGCAGTGCTCCTGCACCCAGCGTTCGGCGGCCTCCGGGGGGACGCCGTCGTCCAACTGCTCGCGCAGCAGCTCCAGCGTCAGGAAGGCGCAGTGGCCCTCGTTCAGGTGGTACACGTCGGCGTCGAGGTCGAGCGCCCGCATCAGCCGCATGCCGCCGATGCCGAGGACGATTTCCTGCTGCAACCGGATGTGGTTGCCGCCCTGGTACAGGTTGTGCGTCAGCGTGCGCAGCTCAGCCGGATTTTCGTCGAGGTCGGCATCCAGCAGGTAGAGCGGCGTCCGGCCCACGTCCAGGCGCCAGGCCTTCAGGGCGAGGGGCTGATCGCCGAGGTGGACCGTCGCGGTGACCGGCGCGCCGTCATCGTCGGTGACGAGGCGGAGTGGGTGGTCGGCGGGATTGAGGCCCGTGTGCGTATCGCGCTGGTGCCCGTGTTCGTCGAACGACTGCTGAAAGTAGCCGTTTTTCAGAAACAGGCCGATGGCTACGAAGGGCAGGCCGAGGTCCGAAGTGGCCTTCGTGTGATCGCCCGCCAGTACGCCGAGGCCGCCCGAGTAGGTGGGCATGCTCTCGTGCAGGCCGTACTCCATGCAGAAGTACGCCGTGCGAGGCGCATCGGGATGGGCGCCGGGCGCGTCCATGTACGCCTGGAAGGTCTCGTAGACGGCAGAGACGTCCTCGGCGAAGCGCTCGTCGTCGAAGAGAGTGGGGTCGGCCTGCCGCAAAGCGGGAAGCGGCGCGTTTTTGGCTTGGTGGAAGGCATCGGGGTTCAGGCGGCGAAAGAGGTCGCGCGCCTCCGGATTCCACGTCCACCAGAGATTGGCGGCCAGGGTTTCCAGCTTGTCGCGGGTGGTCATGTCAGCACGGATTAATTCAGAACAGCAGATACGAGGGAACCGGCCCACTCGGCATGTAAGGCCTTACATTAGCGTAGCCCGATAGATCCCGGGCTCGTCCTTGCAGGCGGTCAAATGGGTTCAGCCGAGGAGCCTCTAGGATGATGCGAGCTGGTGGAACGAGGGGGGCAGCCCGCGAGGGGTCGACGTTCGTGAAACGAAGCGCCGAAGAACGGCACGTGTTGAAAGCGGCCCTAATATAGGACTCCTTTCGCTTACGGTGCAAACATCTGTCGCGTAGCGGCCACGACGGCAGCGCGCGGCAGCAGTCGACTCGCCGCTGCCATCACCGCATTCCCGCCTCCGCTGACCTTCGTCATCGCCCCGTCGAGCAGGGCGCGGAGGCCCACCTGCGCTACCTGCTCAGCGGACTCCACCAGGAACGCTGGCGGCTCGTGGTTCGATTCGGCCCGCTCGTGAAAATTGCTCTCCGTATTCCCGGGGCAGAGGCAGGTGACGGTCACGCCCCGGTCGGCATACTCGCTGTGCAGCGCCTCGGAGAAGTGGAGGACGAAGCTCTTGCTGGCGGAGTACACGGCGAAGAAGGGCACCGCCTGGAAAGCCGCCGTGGAGGCCACGTTCAGGATGCCGCCCGCACCGCGTTCCAGCATGGCGGGGAGGCAGTGGTGCGTGAGGCTGACCAGGTTGGTGACGTTGAGGGTCAGCATCTGCGCGTAGGTGGCCGCGTCATACTCCTCGAAGCGCCCCTGCTTGCCGAAGCCCGCGTTGTTGATGAGGACGTCCACGGTGTGCCCGGCCGCTGTCACCTGCTCGTGCAGGTCGGCCGCCGCGCCCGGCGTGCTCAGGTCGTGCGGAAAGACGGCGACGGACGTACCGTGCGCTCGCAGGGCATCGGCCAGGGTGTGGAGCGCATCGGCTGAGCGGGCGGTGAGGAGCAGCGTCACCGTCGGATCTGCGAGCTGGCGGGCCATCGCCGCGCCGATGCCGCTGGAGGCGCCGGTAAGCAGGATGGTCTTGTGCTTGTAGGTGTCCATGGGGAGATTCGAGTTGATGGGAGACTGCAATGGTGCCTGAACGGGAACGATCCCGCCGCGATCCGCTTTCGAGGCCGCCGTACCTGCGATTCTACGAACCTGCCGACCACCGCCATGCTGAATCCCGACCGCTCCTGGACGCGCCGCGCCGTGCGGGCCGCGATGGTGGACGTGCTGGCGGAGGGCGGGATCGAGCATCCGGCGCGGAATGCCGAGTGGATGCTGATGGAGGTGCTGGACTGCCGCCGCGTCCACCTCGTCACTGAGGGCGACCGGCCCGTGACGCCGGAGCACCTCGCCCGCCTCGACGCCATGCTGGCACGGCGCCTCGCCCGCGAGCCGCTTCAACACATCCTGGGCCACGCGGCGTTCTACGGGCTGCGCATGCGCGTGTCGCCGGACGTGCTGATTCCCCGCCCGGAGACGGAAGTCGTCGTCCAGACCGCGCTTGAGCGCATCCGGGACCGGCGCGCACCTCGCATCCTGGACCTCGGCACCGGCAGCGGCGCCATCGCGCTGGCCTGCGCCCACGAACGCCCGGATGCCGCGGTCGTGGGCTGTGACGTCAGCCCCGCCGCGCTCGCCGTCGCCCGCAGCAACGCCGCCGACCTCGGGCTCGACGTGACGTTCATCCAGGCCGACGTGCTCAAGCCGGATTTTGAGAAGCAATTCGAAGAACGCTTCGATCTCGTCGTGAGCAACCCGCCGTACGTGCCGCCCGACGAGGCCGAGGCGCTGGCGCCCGAGGTGCGCGAACATGAGCCGCCCCTGGCCCTGTTTTCGAGCGACGACCCGATCCAGTTCTACCGGGCCATCGTCCGACACGCGCCCGCACTGCTGGTCGAGGACGGCTGGCTCGTGCTGGAAACGCATGCCGACTACGGCCCGGCGGTGGCCGATCTGCTGGAGAACGCCAAGGTCAGCGACGTGCAATTGATCAATGATCTCGCCGGGCGCTCCCGCGTGGTCGCAGGCCAGTGGCGCGGCTAGCTAAAAGGGAGGTCACTCATCGCCCCTCGCCTCACAGCCACTCCCTCTTTCGAAAATAGAGGAGGAGGGCCAGCGCGATGCCCAGCATCAAGGCCAGGAGGATGGGGTAGCCGTACCTAGTCTGCAGCTCCGGCATGTTCTCGAAGTTCATCCCGTAGACCCCTGCGAGGAAGGTGAGTGGGATGAAGATGGTGCCGATGATGGTCAGCACCTTCATGATCTCGTTCATCCGATTGCCGATGGCCGACTGGTAGGTGTCGCGTACGCCAGCGAGGACATCCCGCAGCGACTCTACGATGTCGAGCGCCTGGATGCCGTGGTCGTAGAGGTCCCCGAGGAACGGGCGCAGTTCGTCGGTGAGGAGGGCCGACTCGCTCCGCTCGAAGCGGCTCAGCAGGTCGCGCGTGGGCCAGATGGCTTTGCGGATGAGGATCAGCTCGCGGTGCAGGTCGCGCAGGTGATGCTGCGTCGCAGGGCGCGGGTCTTCCAGGATCTCTTCCTCCAGATCTTCGATCGTGTCGCTGATGCCTTCCAGGACGACGAAGTAGTGATCCACGATGACGTCGAGCAAGGCGTAGCCCAGGTAAGACGCCCCGCGCCGGTAGATACGGGGGCCCAGTTCCTGAAGCCGCTTGCGCATCGGGTCGAACACGTCGCCCGGGCACTCCTGGAACGAAAGCACCCACGTCGGCCCGATGACGACGCTCACCTGTTCCACGCGGAGCGCATGCGGGTCGGCATTGAGCGAGAGCATCTTGACGACGAGGTACAGGTACTCCTCGGCCTCCTCGATGCGCGGACGCTGGCCGGTGTGGGCGATGTCTTCGATCACGAGGTTCGAGAGGCCGTAGTGCTCGCCGATGCGTTGCAGCAGCTCGACGTCGTGCAGTCCGTCGATGTTGATCCAGCTGAGCGTGTCTGTGTCGCGGTAGGGGAAAGTGTCCTCCGATGTCGCCAGCGGGCGCTCGGTGAGGTGCTCGCCGTCGTGGTCGTGCAGTGTGATCGTCGTCTCGTCGACCTTCTGCTCGCCGGTGAAGACGACGGTGCCGGGCGGCAAGCCCAGCTTGCGGTGGGGGTTGCGGATGAGGGCGGGGAGCTTGAGCATGACCGGTGGGGCTTTGGGACACAGACCAGCGCAAGATATCGGCTGGCCCTGCGAATACAAAGAGACTACCCCGTTTCGAGGGTGTCAAGGTACCTCAGCACGTGAACGACACACTCTGAATCTGCAAATCATAGGAATATGTAATGGTCCTTTCGTAGGTTGATGAATCCGCATCGAGACCAGGGAGGCTGAGTGGAACAGCACCCCATGCTCTTTCCCACAACCACCATGACTTCCAACCGACTTCGCTATCTGATCGCTCTCCTTGCGGTGACGTTGTTAGCTGCATCACCGCTCCGGGCGCAGACCTACGACGACTCGCTCGTGCTCGGCGGAGAACATCGCGACGACATCAAGACGCTGCCGCTCTCCACGGCGCTCGATCTCGTCTTGCAGGCCCAGCTCGGTAATTTCGATACTCGCTACATACTGGCAAAGACTGCTCACGCGGGTGACTCGACCCACATTCCCGTGCTCAAGCAGATTGCCCAGGCCTACGGCGGGATGACATGCTGTAGCTACTCGTACCAAGCTCTGTACGCGGCCCTGCAACTCGGCGAGCCGGTGGACTACTTCATTAACCTCGGTATTCAGACAGCCGGCACTTGGCAATCGTATCGTGCACTGCACGTAGCCGCGATGCGGCCAGACTCAGCCAGTTACCAACAGATTCTTCCATTGCGGGATGTAACCAAGTCAGGGTCTGGTGTGAATGCCTACGAGACGGTGCTTCAACTCAAGGCGGCCTATGCGCAGATGCCGCTCCAGGAGGAGATCGACCGCTCGCTGGTGCACGTGAAGGGTACCTTCCGCCTGCCTACTCCGGGCGGCGCTTCTTCCCATCAGCACGTCGGTCCCGTCTTCGGCGGCTACGACCTGGAGCCGACCACGGTGTGGGCGCGGGAGCATCTCGCCGAGATCGCCGAGGATCATCCGGCAGAGGTCCGTGCGGCCATCGATGAACTGGTGCAGGTAAAGGCGGGTCAGTTTCCAGCAGCCTTGCAGGAGGCGTTCCGCGATCACCTCTACGGCTATGCGGGGCTCGATCCTGAGGCCAGGCCACCCGGATCGCCGACGCAGGATCACTGAGCGACGACCGGCGCCCTCACGCCTTACCACTCATTTTCTTCCTTCGTCACGCCCATCTCGATGGGGACGGGGTAGTTGGCCGTGAAGCAGGCGTTGCAGTAGCCCAGCTTGCTCTTGTTGGCCGTCTGCACCGCCTCCATCATGCCCTCGACGGAGAGGTAGGCCAGCGAGTCCACGCCCAGCCAGTCGCGAATTTCGTCCACGTTTTCGAACTGGTTGGCGAGGAGTTCTTCGTGGCTCGGGAAGTCCATCCCGTAGAAGCACGGGCTCTTGACCGGCGGCGAGGTGACGCGGAAGTGCACCTCCTTGGCGCCGGAGTCTTTGACCATCTGGACCAGGTAGCGGGCCGTCGTGCCGCGCACCACGGAGTCGTCCACCATGATGACGACGCGGTCTTTGAGCAGGCCCTCCACCGTGTTGAACTTGCAGCGGACGCGCATCTCGCGCTTGTCCTGGCCCGGTGAGATGAAGGTGCGGCCCACGTAGTGATTGCGGATCAGGCCGATCTCGAAGCGGCAGCGGTAGCCCAGCTTCTGGCACTCGCTCACGTAGCCCAGCGTGGCCGTGTTGGACGAGTCCGGCACGGCGATGACGATGGGCGTCTTGTCCTCGTCGGGGACCTGCGGCACCGGGGCGTCGTGCGCCAGCTGCTTGCCGATCTTGCGGCGCACCTTGTCCACCATCTCGCCGTAGATCTTGGAGTCCGGGCGCGAGAAGTAGATGTACTCGAAGATGCACTGGCTGACGCCGTACTGCTGCGGCAGGTGGTACGACGTAAAGTCGCCCGTCTCGCAACTGGCCCGGTCGATGACCAGGATCTCGCCGGGCGCCACGTCGCGGACGAACTCGGCGTTGATCATGTCGAAGGCGCACGTCTCGCTGGCGATGCAGTAGGCCGCGCCGCCGGGCTGGTCGGGATCGCCGAGGCGGCCCAGCGCCAGGGGGCGGAAGCCGTTCGGGTCGCGCACGGCGATGAGGTGCTCATCGGTCAAAAGGACCAACGAAAACGCGCCCTCCACCTGGGTGAGCGCGTCGATGATCTGGTCGATCTTTTTCTGCCGTCGGCTCTGGGCGATCAGGTGCAGAATCAGCTCGCTGTCCGAGGTCGTCTGGAACAGCGTGCCGCGGTCGCTGAAGGCGCTGCGCAGCTCGCGGGCGTTCGAGATGTTGCCGTTGTGCGCCAGCGCGATGTTGCCGTCGTGGTAGTGGACGACGAACGGCTGGATGTTGGCCCGATTGTCCGCCGAGCCGCTGGTCGAATACCGGTTGTGGCCGATGCCCGCGTCGCCCAGCAGCTTCGTCTCGAACAGGTCCGGGTTGTTGAACACGTCCAGCACGAGGCCGAAGTCCTTGTGGATCGGCATCACGCTGCGCTGGCGGTTCTCGTCGTACGTCGAGGTGACGATGCCGCTCGATTCCTGGCCGCGGTGCTGGAGGGCGTGGAGGCCGTAGTAGATGAGCCGGGCGGCGTTCGGCGCGTTGAAGATGCCGAAGATGCCGCAGTGGTCTTTGATGGAAGCCATAAGGGGCAGCGTGGGGCAGTCAGCCGTCAGCAGGCAAGATGGACGTAGTATACGAAGTGGCAGGACGCCAAACCGTGACGATCACAGCAGAATGACGCCCGCCGCCAGCGCGAGGCCCACGGCGTCGGCCACGAGGTCGCGCACGCTGAACAGGCCCGAGCCGTAGCGGCGGTCGTACCATTCCTTGCTGAGTCCGATGGTGGCGCCTGAGGCGAGCGACAGCGGCAGCGCGCGCGGTTCCGAGGCGCCGAACTTGTTGACGAAGGCGTACTGGCTGCTCAGCGTCCACAGGAAGCTGAACGTCAGGTGTTGCACTTTGTCGAAGCCCAGCCACGGATCCCGCTCGGGATCGTTGAATGAGCGGGTCGCGGAGGGGGTTTCCCGGTAGAAACGAAGGTGTGCCGAAGACGGAGCGGGCGATCCGTACACAATCGCCGTCCGCAGCACTTGGGCGGCGTCCGGCGTCTGTGCGAGCACGCGGGGCGGCGCCAGGAGGGCGAGCACCGTCAGCACGAAGGCGAGTCCCCAGGGCATTCCACGCGACCGCACATCCGTCTTCGCGATGCGGAGGGTCATCTCATTCATCCCGGGGCGTCGTCGCTTCGACAGGCTCTTCGTCGATCAGGGACGGCCGCACCGAGACGAGCACCTGCCCGATGCGGTGATTGTCCACGGTCTCCACTTCCAGGTGCAGCATTTCGAAGTCCAGCGCATCGCCCTCGCCGGGAATGTCGCCCGCGAGGTGAAAGATGAGCCCGCCCAGCGTCTCGAAGTCGAACGCCTCGGTGTCGAGGTCGAGGCCGAGCAGGTCGTTGATCTCGTCCAGGTTGATGCGGGCATCGAAGCGGTACGTGTCATCGTCGAGGGGCTCGTACAGCACCTCGTCCGGCTCGTCGTGCTCGTCGCGGATGTCGCCCACGATCTCTTCGAGGACGTCCTCCAGCGTCACGAGCCCGGCGGTGCCGCCGTACTCGTCCACCACGATGGCCATGTGCGTCTTCTTGCGCTGGAAGTCTTTCAGCAGGTCGTCCAGCTTGCGGCCCTGCGGCACGAACATGGGCGGACGGGCCATCCGTGTCAGGTCCACGTGATCGGTGATGATCTCGCCCTCCAGCGGGTCGTCGTGCAGGTAGGGGAGCAGGTCCTTGGCGTAGACGATGCCCAGGATGTTGTCCAGGTGCTCCACGTAGAGGGGCAGGCGCGAGTGGCCGCTCTCGCGGATGATCTGCAGCGCCTCGGGCAGCGTGGCCGTCACGGGCAGGGCCACCACGTCGAGGCGGCTGATCATGATCTCGCGCACCGTCGTCTCGCCGAACTCGACGATGGAGTTGATCAGGTCGCGCTCCTGCAGCTCCAGCGTGCCGTGCTCTTCGCCGATCTCGGCCATCGCCTTCACGTCGTCCGACGAGATGCGCTGCATGGTGCTCGGCTTGAGCCAGCGCTGGATGGACGACATCGACCCGGCCAGCAGCGCCGAGATGGGCGAGAGGAGCCGGTGCAGCACCCACAGTGGTCTGGACACGCGGCGGCTGAAGGCGAGGGAATGCTGGGTGGCGATCAGCTTGGGCGTGATCTCGCTCACCACCAGCAGCACGAACGTCAGTACTAGCACCTCGGCGATCACGACCAGCGTGTGGTTGAGGCCCATCTCCAGGGCGACGTGGGCCGTCAGCAGGGCAGCCAGAATGGCCGCCGCGACGTTCGTCAGCGTGTTGAGCAGCAGGATGGTGACGAGCAGGCGGCGCGGGTACTTCAACAGACGCAGGACCCGCTCGCTCGCCGCGTCGTCCGCGTCCATGAGCACTTCCCGCATCCCACCGTCGATCGAGAACAGGGCGACCTCCGAGCCGGAAAAGAACGCCGAGGCCAGTAGCAACAGCACGAAGGCGACGAGCAGGAGCGTGACGGCGGTCGGCTCCAGCGAGAAGGCAACGGCGAGGGCAGAGGGGACGTCGGAAAGGAGGGCTACGTGCGGACTGTCGGGGTCCAAGGCTGGTGAGGGAGCGACCCTCGGTTGGTTCTACTTCGCCGCCGCCTCTCCGTGCACGGCTCAGGAGGGCGCGGCGTCCGTCGAGGATGCCAACGCACCGGGCGAGGCGGGGGTTTCCGGGGCAAGAAGGAGGGGGGAGGCGGGCACAACTCGAAACCCGCAACACTCAACCCGCAACCCCAAACCCAATCACGTATCCAGGTGGGGCCGGGCGGGAGGCGGACCGTCCTGGAACAGCTTGCGGAAGGCGAAGATGGCGCCGCCAAAGAGCAGGCACCCGGCGATGAGGAGCACGACGATGCCGCCCGCCGGAGCGCGCTGGTAGCGGACGGACACGTTGCGCATGCCGCTCCCCCCGGCGGACAGCGCCACGACGCCCGCCTGCACGGGCGTCCACGTCACCGACTGCTCGCCGCGCAGCGGAATCGTCTCGACCGTTTCGATGCTGCTGTTGGGCCGATACGTTACCGTCAGCGCCTCCGCGGGCGTGGCCAGCGTGACCGTTACCGGTTCGCTCACGTACAGGTCGTCCGCGTCGAGCGTAATCTGCGCTTCCGCCGGGAGGGCCAGCAGCAGCACGAGCACGAAGCAAGCAGCGAGGCGGGGCATGTCAGGCGGGGGTCTGCGGAGAGTCCGAGGGCGAGTAGGCGGCCGGGGCGACCTTGTAGGTGCGCCCGAAGGTCAGATAGCTGGCCACGGCGAGCGTCCCGATGAGCCAGATGAACGGAATGACGTAGGGAATCCAGTTGAAGGCGCCGAGGTCGGCCCCCGCGCCGTAGAGCGTCTCGCCCGTAAACTCTTCGATCAGGTTCCAGACGATGACGGTGCCCAGCAGCAGGGGAGCGACGTACTTGATGATGACGTCGAACCACGGGCCGATGGGGAGCTTCGAGTACTTGTTCACGGCCGCCCGCAGCTTGTCCGCGCCCAGGACCCAGCCCACCATGATGCACTCGAAGAAGCCGACCGTCAGCAGGCTGTAGTTGAAGGCCCAGTGGTCCATCACGTCCAGCAGCGAGAGGCCCAGCGTGCCGTTGCCCGAGAGGCTCGGGTCGATGATCTGCGGCAGGGCGAAGAAGAGCGACCCCACGATGCCCGGCACAGCCACCATCGCCAGGGCCTGGGGCCGCGGGATCTGAAACTTGTCGATGAGCGCGCTCGCCGGCCCTTCGATCAGCGAGATGGACGAGGTGATCCCCGCGATGACGAGCAGGAAGAAGAACAGAAAGCCGAAGAGGCGCACGCCCCACGGAAACTCGGCGATGCCCTGCGGAATGGCGAAGAAGGCGAGCGAGAGCGTGCCGCCCACCGGGTTGAGCGCGAAGACGAACAGGAGCGAGAAGATGGCCACGCCCGCGATGTACTCGAACCCGCAGTTCATGAAGGAGACGAGCAGCGAGTTGTTCACCTGATCGGCGTCTTTGGGCAGGTAGGACGCGTACGCCGTCATCGTGCCGAGGCCGAGGGACAGCGAGAAGAACATCTGCGAGAAGGCGCCCTTCCAGACGGCGGGCTCCTGGATGCCCTGCACGTCCGGCGTGAAGAGGTAGAGCACACCGTCGACGCCGCCCTCCAGCGTCAGCCCGCGCACGATGAGGCCGATCATGAAGAGCCACATCAGCGGGACGAAGATGCGCACCGCCCGTTCGATGGTCGCCGTGCCCTTCCACAGGATGAGAATGTTCATCGTCCAGATGGCGACGACGCACAGCAGGGGCCACCACGTCGTAATCAGGTCGAAGAAGTAGACCGTCGCGCTCGGCCCGTCCGTCGGCTCGCTGAACGGGGCGAACGGGGCCGTCACGCCGCCCTCGAACAGGCTGCCGAAGGCGCCGAACATCATGCCCAGCGCCCAGCCCAGGATGGCCACGTAATACATCGTGATGAAGAGGGCGCTGGCCAGGCTCCACCAGCCCACGAACTCCGCCTTGCGCCCGGCCACGCGGTAGAGCGCTTCCGGGAACGAGCGGTTGGTCATCGTACCCAGCCCGAACTCGGTGATCATCACCGGGATGCCGAGGACGAAGAGGGCCAGGAAGTACGGCAGGTAGAATGCGCCGCCGCCGTACTGGTAGGCGTTGGAGCTGAAAAAGACGATGTTGCCGAGGCCAATCGCCGATCCGCTGGCGGCCAGGATAAAGCCGAGCTTGGAGTTCCAACTGCCGCGAGCACTGCTCGTCTCGGCCATGGGAATGCGAGGACAATGGTGGAGTGGATACGGGGCGTCAGGTGCGCTCGGGAGCTCCGCACCGTGCAATGAAGCACAAAGGTAGAAAAAAAGGAACGGAAAAAGCCAGTGCGTTCCACACCTCCTCCCGCGCCAGCGCTACAGACGTGCACACGAAGGCGCTGCATCAAGTCCCGGCGAAGGGTGAACAAATCCAACGAGGCCGCATTCGATTTTCGATTATCGAAGGGCGATGTTCGATACGGTGAGACCTCGCCCTTCGTCCTCCGCGCCACTCGACCTTCCCGCCCCGCCCCATGCCCAAGCGCACCGACATCCACAAGATCCTCGTCATCGGTTCCGGTCCCATCGTCATCGGGCAGGCCTGCGAATTCGACTATTCGGGCACCCAGGCCTGCCGCGCCCTGCGCGACGAAGGCTACGAGATCGTGCTCGTCAACTCGAACCCGGCCACCATCATGACCGACCCGATGACGGCCGACAAGGTGTACCTGCGCGAACTCACCCCGCGCTCGATCCGCGAGATCGTGCGGCTGGAACAGCCCGACGCGGTGCTCCCCACGATGGGCGGGCAGACGGCCCTCAACCTGGCCGACGAACTGCACCGGGTCGACTTCTGGAAGGAGGAGGGCATCGACGTCATCGGTGTGGACATCGACGCCATCCGCATCACGGAGGACCGCCAGCGCTTCCGCGACCTGATGGAGGAAGTCGGCCTGGATCAGGGGCGCAGCCGGACAGCCAAGAGCCTGCTGGAGGCCAAGGAAATCGCCCAGGAGCTGGGTGGCA
>JAAAOL010000182.1 GCA_009908885.1 Bacteroidota bacterium
CGACTTCGACGGGTTCGTGACCGGGCCGGGCGGCAGGCCGTCGATCAGGTACGTGTTGTACGGGTGGACGATGTCGTAGTCCACGTTGAACAGGCGCCGCTTCTGCCCCTCGCGCTCCAGGACGGCGTATTGCACGGTGGGATCGGCCTGGAGGCGCCAGCCGGGGCGTTGGAGCCGATTCAGGTAGACCCCCGCGATGCGCGCCTTCTCCGGCACGTGGCTCGTCTCCCACTCCACGATGGCGGCCAGGTTGAGCACTTCGCCGGTCGTCAGGCCGAGGCTGTCCGCCTTGGCCTGCATGGCGGGCGTGTAGAAGGCGTCGAAGTGCTCCTTGATGCGGCGGACGACGGTCTCAGCATCCGTCAGCCAGTAGAAGTGGTACGTCTCCGGCAGCAGGTAGGCGAAGAGGTGCGTCGTGTCGGTGTCGAGCGAGGCGGCGAAGACCGGGTCGCGCAGCACGGCGCGGAAGTCCTCCTTGTCGAAGTCGCCCATGTCGCGGCCCACCACGGCGGCGATCACCTCGGGGCGCGAGCCGGGCGGGATGGTGAGGCGGATGGGCGCCTGCAGCCCGCGCCGCAGCGTTTGCAGCAGATCCACGTTCGAGGCGCCGTCCGCGATGGCGTAGTGCCCGGCCTTGATCTGGCTGCCCCAGCCCGTCAGCCGGGCCACCCAGGTGAAGGTGCGGCGGGAACGGAGGAGGCCACTGGCCTGCAGCGAGTCGACCGCCTGCGCGAAGCCCGCCCCGCGCGGAATCTTGACGCTGCGCTCCCCCTCATAGCTCGGCGTGTTGGGCGCAAACGCGATCCATGCCCCCACGCCTCCGACGATGGCGGCCAGGCCGAGGAGGACTGCGACGATGATGAGCGTCTTTTTGAGCACAGGGTTGAGTATGGGCGGTTGGGAGTATGGGCGAGTGGGAGAGGGCGGGAGCATTACTCCCAGACACCCACACGCCCAGACCAATGTGTCACAGGTGCTCCGAGCAGTACACGAAAGTGGGTTACTCCGCTTGATGGGACGTAAGTAACCTTGCTACTCCTCGTCCTGATACTTTTTGCGTTCCAGGTTGCGCGTTTCGTCGATGATGCGCTCGATGATGCGGCGGATCGAAATGTCGGGCAGCGGGCCGCGGTTGGCGCCCATGGCGTTGGTCAGCACCTCCTCCTCGCGGCGCGGGGCATACACCGGGATGTCCAGGTTCTTCTTGATGTGGCCGATGACGTTGGCGCAGCGCGAGCGCTCGTTCAGCAGCTCGACGACGGCCCGGTCGATGGCGTCGATGCGGTCGCGCCACGGACGCAGGTCGTCCGCGCACGGCGTCTCCGGGATGGGCGGCTCGTCGGTTTCGAAATGGTCCAGCGAGTTACGAAGGGTCTGGACGAGCATGAGGGTGGGGCAGTTGGGGAACAGAGTACAGAGGGGCTGTGGAGGTCGAGCCTGCCGTCACAGCGCGAGGCTCGGGGCGGCGGTGAGGGTCAGTGGACTCGTATGTCCGGCAGCCAGCTTGTGGTGCGCGGTGACGGCGATCATGGCGGCGTTGTCCACCGAGTAGCGCGGATGCGGAATGTGCAGCGTGACGCCTTCCTCGTCGGCGAGGTCCGTGGCTGCAGCACGCAGCGCCGTGTTGGCCGAGACGCCGCCGACGATGGCAACGTGTGCCACGCCCGTCTCGTGCAATGCGTTCCGCAGCGCGTCGATCAGCACGTCCACGATGGCCTGCTGGAACGAGGCGCAAACGTCGGCCAGGTGCTCCTGGAGGAAGGCCGCGCGCTCGTCGTCGGGCATCTCGTTCAGGTAATAGAGGACCGACGTCTTGAGGCCGCTGAACGAGAAGTCGTAGCCGAGGCGCGTGCGCGGAAAGTCGTGGAACGACGGATCGCCCTCCTGCGCCAGCCGGTCGATGGCCGGGCCGCCCGGATAGCCGAGGCCGAGCAGCGTGCCCACCTTGTCGAACGCCTCGCCCGCCGCGTCGTCGCGCGTGGTGCCCAGGAGGTGATGCTGGAAGCCGTCCTCGACCAGCACGAGCTGCGTATGGCCGCCGGAGACGACGAGGCAGAGATAGGGAAACGCCGGTGCGGGCGGCTCGATGAAGACGGAGTAGATGTGACCCTCCAGGTGGTTGACGCCCACGAGCGGCACGTCCAGGCCGAACGCGTACGCCTTGGCGAAGCTGAGGCCCACCAGCAGCGCCCCGGCCAGGCCCGGCCCGTACGTCGCCGCGACGGCGTCCAGGTCGCCGGGCGCCACCTCGGCCTCGGCGAGCGCCTGCTGCACCACCGGCACGATGAGGCGCTGATGGTCGCGCGAGGCCAGCTCCGGCACCACGCCGCCAAACGTCTCGTGCACGTCCTGCGACGAGACGACGCTCGACCGCAGCCGCCCGCCCGCCACGACGGCGGCGGCGGTGTCGTCGCACGAGCTTTCGATGCCGAGGAGGACGGGGTGGGTCATGGGAACGAAGCCAACGAAGGGCGTAACATCCAGCGGGCGTAGCGTACCAACGAATGCCGATCCGCACGGAGGGTTTCGCGCGGGGCGTGCGTCGGCCTTCCGCCCGTCGTCCTCGGACGGGGCCCACGCCGGTGCGAGGCACCACGAATCGCCTAGAACAAATCCCTCAGGACGCAGTTATTGCACCCCGGCGCAGTTGACAAAACCGCCGCCCCCCGCTTATACTACCCGTGATGTTTCACGCTGACTGCACGAAAGCCCATGAGTAAAACGCTGTCTCTGCTGTGCCTGGTCGCGATCCTCGTCGTGGCGGCGCCCGCGCCCGCCGAGGCCCAACTGCGCAGCGACGCCAACGCGGAGCGGGCCCAGACGCGCCTCTACGATTCGGGGGCAGCGCACTTCCTGCTCAACACGCTCTTCAGCCCGGACGTCTTCCAGATGCGGCATTCCTATGAGATGTCGGTCGGGTCGTTCGGCGGCAACAGCTACTCGATGGGCGCTTACACCAACACGCTCGCCTGGCAGTTCAACGACAAATGGGCGGCCCGGGCGGACGTCAGCCTCGCCTTTTCGCCCTTCGGCGGCAGCGGCTTCGGCCACAATAATGGCCTCGAAAACGGCCGCCTCTTCCTGCGCAATGCCGAGATCGCCTACCGCCCGACGGAGAACATGATCTTCCACGTTCAGGTGCGGCAGAGCCCCTACGGCGGCTACGCGAGTCCCTACGGCTACTACAGTCCCTACGGCGGGTCGCGCTATGACGTGGGCGCCTCTTCGGCAGACCGTCTGTTCTGGAAGGACCGCGGGCAATAATCTGCACCCAGCGCAAATATCTTACAGCGCGGCGCACCTGCCTGCCAGGGGTGTCGCGCTTTGCTGTTCGTCCCCGATCCCCTCAGCCGTCGTCCGGCTACGCATCGCATGAGCACGAGCTCCTCGGGCTGGTCCAACGCCGCGATGAACGTCGCGCTGGTGGCGCTGGGGCTGCTGGTGCTGGTGCTGCTCTACAGCTTCATCACCCGCAGCGTCCTCCCGCGCACCGATGCCACCCGCGAGGCGAACCCGGCCGAGCTGGTGGGCGACGTAATGCAGGTGGAGGTGCGCAACGGCTGTGGCGTCGAGGGGCTGGCCGCGCAGATGCGCCACTTCCTGCAGCGCAACGGCTTCGACGTCGTCGCGGTGGGCGACCACGCCTCGTTCGACGAGCCCCGCACGCTCGTCATCGACCGGGTGGGCGACCTGGAGGCCGCGCACAAGCTGGCCCGCGTGCTCGGGGTGCCGGAGGCGCAGGTCGTCCAGGAGGTCCGCGAGGACTATTATCTGGATGCCTCGGTCATCATCGGACACGATTACGAGTCCCTGACCCCTTTCACACAGCCCTAGTGCACCTTCTAGCGGTCTTCTGGTCAAAGACGGGTGGCGCTGGTGGTGACTGCCAAGGCGCCGGATCGAGGCGTAGCCGTAGCTACGGCGAGATCCGGGAACGCCGGCCG
>JAAAOL010000180.1 GCA_009908885.1 Bacteroidota bacterium
GACAAAACTTGACCAGGCCGAAGGTGCCCATCTTCAGCAGGACGCCCGCCAGGATGACGGAGCCGCCCGTCGGTGCCTGCACGTGCGCATCCGGCAGCCAGGTATGCAGCGGAAAGAGCGGCACCTTGATGGCGAACGCCAGGGCGAACAGGAAGAAGAGCCACGTCTGCATCCCCAGCGGCGTGGCGAACTCGAGCAGCTGGAAGTAGTCGGCCGTGAAGACGCCGTCATTGACCGCCTGCCCGGCCTCGTAGCCGAAGTACAGAATCGCCACCAGCATCAGGAGCGAGCCGACGAGCGTGTAGAGCACGAACTTGACGGCGGCATACACCCGGTCCTCGCCGCCCCAGATGCCGATGATGAAGTACATCGGAATCAGTGTGAGCTCGAAGAAGATGTAGAAGACGATGATGTCGAACGAGCAGAAGACGCCCGTGATGCCCGTTTGCAGGATGAGCAGCAGCGTGTAGTAGCCCTTCTGCTGCCGGTCGATGTAGGTCCAGGAGGAGAGCACCACGATGGGCCCGAGCAGCGTCGTCAGGAGGACGAGCAGGATGTTGAGCCCGTCGATGCCGACGTAATAGGTGATGTCTAAAGATTGCGCCAGGATGGGGCCAGTCTGCTGCGCCAGTTGCGGCGTGTCAGCGGGGAGGGACGGGTCGAACCCGAGCAGCAGGAAGATCGAGAGGACGAACGTCGCCAGCGTCGTCGTGAGGGCCGCCCACCGGATCGCGGTCAGCCCGCGCACCAGCATGGTGACGAGCGCGCCGACCAGCGGCAAGAAGATGACGATGGATGTGAGGTATTCGGTCATGTGGTGCGGTATGCTTGGTACCTCGAACCGGAGGGGACGTCAGAGGTCGGTGCGGGCGGGCAGGGGTCGATTCAGACGAAGACCATGAGGGCGATTAGGACGGCCACGCCCAGCACGATGGCGAGCGCGTAGTTCTGGACGACACCGGTCTGCGTCTTGCGCAGCGTGCCGCTGAGGCGCGTCATCAGCCGGGCCATGCCGTTGACCAGACCATCGACCACCTTCGCGTCGAACGGGGCGAGGCCGTTGCGGGAGCCTT
Source organism: Bacteroidota bacterium (assembly GCA_009908885.1). GTDB lineage: Bacteria > Bacteroidota > Rhodothermia > Rhodothermales > JAAAOL01 > JAAAOL01. The sequence goes on from JAAAOL010000180.1 coordinate 1,074, forward strand.
GCACGATGGGCTGCACGATGATCCGCTCGTACAACTCGTCCCAGAAGTACTTGCCCTCCCACAGCCGGTACATCCCGCCGAAGCGCTCGCGCAGCGTGGTATCGTACGCCACGCCGTGCTTCGCGTAGGCCCGGTAGCCCCAGTACACCCCGCCGATGGCGATGAGCGAACTCATGGCGATGAGGCCCCACTCCAACCCCAGGCCGACGTGCGCCTGCGTCGAGGCTTCAGCGACGGGGCCGCCATATTTGGCGCCCAGGTAATGGTGAATCCAGTTCCACTCGCCGTGCGCGATGACGGCGGGCAAGCCGATGAAGCCGCCGACCACCGACAAACCGCCCAGCATCCAGAGCGGGACCGTCATCGTCGAGGGCGACTCGTGGGGTTGCGCCTCGTCGGCATGGGGCCAGCGCGGCGAGCCTTCGAACGTCAGCATGTACGAGCGCATCATGTAGAACGCCGTCAGCAGCGCCGTCAGCACGCCGATGCCCCAGACGAACCAGGCGTACGGGTGGCCGTCGAAGCCGTACTCGAAGGCCTTAAACAGAATCTCGTCTTTCGAGAAGAAGCCCGCGAAGAGCGGAATCCCTGCGATGGCGAAGGTGGACAGCAGATACGTCCAGCGCGTCGACGGCATGAAGTCTTTCAGCCCGCCCATCGTGCGCATGTCCTGGGCGTCCAGGTGCACGGCGTGGCCCTCGTGCTCCAGGTCGTGCTCCACCTCGTGCATCGCGTGAATGACGGAGCCGGAGCCGAGGAAGAGGCAGGCTTTGAAGAAGGCGTGGGTCACGACGTGGAAGATGGAGACGAAGAAGGCGCCCACGCCCGCCGCCATGAACATGTAGCCCAGCTGCGAGACGGTCGAATAGGCCAGCACCTTTTTGATGTCGTTCTGGGCGATGGCGATGGTCGCTGCCATCACCGCCGTCAGCGCACCGACCACAGCGACGAGCGCCATCATCTCGGGGGCGGACAGCACCAGCGGCGAGAGGCGGGCCAGCAGGTACAGGCCGGACGTCACCATCGTCGCCGCGTGGATCAGCGCCGAGACGGGCGTCGGGCCGGCCATGGCGTCGGGCAGCCACGTGAAGAGCGGAATCTGCGCGCTCTTGCCCGTCGCGCCGATGAAGAGCAGCAGCACGCTCCAGTTGAGCGTCGACTGCGAGATGGCCTCGGGGTTGGACAGCAGCGTGTCGAAGTCGAGGCCGCCCAGTTCGCGGAAAAGAATGAACATCGCCATCAGAAAGGCGAAGTCGCCGATCCGGTTGACGATGAAGGCCTTGTTGGCCGCTGCGCTATTGCCGAAGTCTTCGTACCAGAACCCGATCAGCAGGTAGGAGCAGAGGCCGACGCCTTCCCAGCCCAGGAAGAGCACCGGCAGGCTGTCCGCCAGCACCAGGTTCAGCATCATGAAGATGAACAGGTTCAGGAAGGCGAAGAACCGCCAGTACCCGTCATCGCCGTGCATGTAGCCGATGGAGTAGAGGTGGATCAGCGCGCCGACGCCCGTCACGACCAGCGTCATGATGAGCGACAGTTGGTCCACGCGGTACGCAAACGCTATGCTCAGGTCGCCCGCGGCCATCCAGGTGTAGAACGAGGCGATCAGCGGCTCCTCGGTCACCTGGAGGAAGAGGTAGACGGCCAGGGCGAACGGAATCGCCACCATGAGCGTCGCCAGCCCGCCGACGAGGCCTTCCCGCTTGCGCCAGGACGGGACGAACAGCCCAAGCATGCCGTTGAGCACGGCACCGGCCAGCGGGAGCAGCAGAATCAGGCGTACGAGTTCTTCCATGTATCTGGTTGTTGGTTTCTTGGTTACTGGTTTCTGGTCGTTCGTTAGCCAACCAATAACCAGCAACCACTAACCAACCAATCTTAATATTTAAACAGGTTGATCTCGGAGACGTCCACGGTGAGCTTGTTGCGGAAGATGGCGATTACGATCGCCAGGCCCACCGCCGCCTCCGCCGCCGCGACGCTCATCACGAAGAAGACGAGGATCTGCCCGGACACGTCGCCCATCGATTGGCTCAGCGCCACGAGCGTCAGGTTGACGGCGTTGAGCATCAGCTCGACCGACATGAAGATGACGATCACGTTGCGCCGGAATAGCACGCCCATCACGCCGATGGTAAACAACACGGCGCTGAGGGCCAGGTACCAGTTGAGGGTGATTTCCATCCGAAAACCAGGAATCGCAAGAGGGAGACGGACAAGCGCGGCCTAGATGGGCTTGCGCTTAGCGAGCATAAGGGCGCCGATGGTGGCGACGAGCAGGAGCACGCCGATGACCTCGAACGGCAGCGCATAGCGGGTGAACAGCTCCTTGGCGATCGTAGAGGCGTCGCCGGTCGCGGCGGCCTGCTCAGCGAGGATCGTCGTCGGCAACGCGCCCAGGCCCGAGGCCAGCATGTAGACGAGCTGGGCCAGCACCACCATCGCCACCACGAAGCCTGCCACGGCCTTCCAGTCCAGCGACTCCAGGGTGGGCAGCGCGGACAGGTTGAGCAGCATGATGACGAACAGGAACAACACCATGATGGCCCCGGCGTAGACCAGCACCTGAATGATGCCGATAAACTCAGCGTTGAGCGTCAGGTACAGCCCGGCGATGCAAAATAGATTGAGCACGAGCCAGAGCGCGCTCGACACGGGGTTCCGCGAAAAGAGCATGCCGAGGGCCGCCGTGACGGCCACGACGGCGAGCAGAAAAAATAAGAAGGGGGTAACCATACCAGGCGGGAACGGGTGAGGCGTGCGTGGGACGGCAGACACGGGATTCCACCATCGCCAAGACAGCACGCGAAGTTAGCTAAACCGGACAGCTTCGACAAGCAAAGATCCCGTAAAGGTACGC
>JAAAOL010000062.1 GCA_009908885.1 Bacteroidota bacterium
CCCTAAGAGTCTGTTTTGATTCGTGTCTCAGGGCTCCGAGCGGCCCCGACGGGCTGCAAATCGCCCCCGATCTTGGTCCGTAGCGCCACTACGAACCGCGATCGAGGTCCGATTTTCGCCACATCGTTGCTCGCTCTCGCCATCTGATTCAAAATCAAAACAGACTCTTAGTTCACGCCTCGTCCGTCATCAGGGCCATGAAGCGGTCTTCGATGGTAGCGCGGATCGGGCGGATCTCGACGTCCTCGAAGCCCTGCCCGGCGAGGTGCTGGCGCAGGTCTTCGGGGTCGGCCTGCGGGCGGGCGTCGGTGACGTGGATGTCTTCGCCGAAGGGGTGGACGGCCTGCGCGTGCGGATACGTACGGAGTGCCTGGAGCAGCCGGTAGCGGTCGGGGCCGCGCACGGCCAGAAGCGGTCGGTCGAAGTCCGCGCTGAGCTGCTCCGGCGTGTCGATGTCGAGGAGGCGTCCGTCCTGCATCAGCGCGACGCGGTCGCAGCGGCTGGCCTCGTCCATGTAGGGCGTGGCGACGAGGATGGTCAGCCCGCCCTCGCGCAGCCGCCCCAGCATGTCCCAGAACTCGCGGCGGGAGACGGCGTCCACGCCCGTCGTCGGCTCGTCCAGCACCAGCAGGTCGGGCCGGTGGACGAGTGCGCACGAGAGCGCCAGCTTCTGCTTCATCCCTCCAGAGAGCGCCCCGGCCCGTCGATTCCGAAACGGCTCGATCTGGCGGTAGATCGGGGCGATGTAGTCGTACTCCGCCTCCACCCTCGTCCCGAAGATCGTGGCGAAGAAGCGCAGGTTCTCGGCCACCGTCAGGTCCGTGTAGAGCGAGAAGCGGCCCGGCATGTAGCCCAGGCGGCGGCGCAGCGCGCGGTAATCGTCCACCACGTCGAGCCCCAGGACGTGCGCCGTGCCCGCGTCGGGGACGAGCAGCGAGGTGAGGATGCGAAACAAGGTCGTCTTGCCCGCCCCGTCCGGCCCGATGACGCCGAAGACCTCGCCCGGCGCCACGCGGAACGCGACGTCGCGCAGCGCCTCGACCGCGCCGAACTGTTTGCCCAGATCGCAGACGACGACGGCGTCCCCGGCGGTTCCATCTGAAGCAGCCGTCGTCATGGCGTCGCCTCCCGGAATCGTACCTCGCCCGGCATCCCGATCTTGATGCGCCCGTCCGGGTTGGGCACGTGGATCTCGACGGCGTAGACGAGGGTGACGCGTTCCTCTTTCGTCTGGATCATCGTAGGCGTGAACTCGGCCTCGGAGGCGATCCAGCGGACGGTGCCCGGCAGCGCGCGGTCGGCGTCTTCATTCTCGTCGATGAGCACGGTGGCGGCCTGCCCGAGGCGGACGTGCGGCAGCTGCGCCCCGCTGACGTAGGCCCGCAGGATCATGGTGTCCAGGTCGGCGATCTCGTAGAGCGGCGCGCCGGGGTGGACGAGTTCGTGCGCCTCGGCATAGGTCGTCAGCACCGTTCCCGCCACCGGGTTGACGATGCGGCTCTTGCGGAGGCGCTCGTCGAGCTGGGCGAGGCGGGCGTCGAGCGCCTCCAGCTCGCTGAGGACGGCGGCGTTCTGGCTGCGGATAGCCTGCATGCGCCGCTCGATGACGCGGAGCTGGCCGTCCACCTGGTCGAGCTGCTGCTGCGTCGCGGCGCTGTCGGCCAGGAGGCGCTGGAGGCGTTGCTGCTCGGTGCGGAGCGTCTGCCGCTCTTCCGCCAGCACGTCGATCTCGGCCAGGACGCTGCGGGCCTTCGCGCGCACCGCCGTCCGGTTGGCCCGCACCTCTCGGCGCTGCAGGGCGAGGTCGGTCGTGTCGATGAGGCCGACTGCTTCGCCCGCCGCCAGCGTCGCGCCCTCGTCCACGCCGAAGTGCAGTAGCCGCCCGCCCACCTCGGCGGCGAGGCGCACCTCCGTCGCCTCGAAGGTGCCGTAGGCGTCGGAGGCGCCGTCGCCATCGCCGCATCCTGCGAGAAGTGCGACGAGCAGGACGAACACGGCGAGGATGAGCGGTTGGGCGGGTGGGAGTGTGGGGGGGTGGGAGTAGGGCAACATTGTCGTGTAATTGCTCCTGAAGGTCGTCATCACAGGTCCTCGCCGAGCGTCGTGCGGATTCGGACCCGGGCCTGGGCGAGTTCGATGCGGTGCCGCTCACGGGCGAGGCGGGCCTCGAACACGTCGGTCGAGACCTCCACGTACTCCGCCGCCGTCAACGTGCCGTTGCGCAGCTGGCTGGCCGCCTGCCGGGCGATGCGCTCGCGCAGGGCGATGAGGTCGGCATCGGTCTCCAGCGCGGCTTCCAGGCGCTCGACCTCCCGCCGGTCGCGCTGCACGGCGATGCGCAGGCGGCGGGTGAAGGCTTCTTCCTGCGTCTCCACGATCTGCTGCTGGAGGGCCAGCGCCGCCCGCTCTCGCTGGCTCATGCGCCAGTCCCAGAGGGGCCACTGCACCCGCAGCCCCACCTGCCCGAACGGCTGAAACGTGTCGTCGAAGAAGTTGAGGCCGGGCCGCCCGTAGCCGACCTGGGCAAAGCTCGTGAGCCGCGGCCGCGTCTGCACGGAGGCCAATGCGGACCGCCGCTGCAACAGCGCCCGCTGCCGATCGAACAGCGCGTATTCCGGGCGACGGCGCACCTCCGGCGTCAGGCCGACCGGCTCTTGCACCGGCAACGCGAGCACGTCGTCCGGCGCCACGTCACGCCCCGTCAGGATGACCAGCACGTCCAGCAGGGCACGGCGGCGAGCCTGCACCTCGGCCTGCTGCTGCTCCACGCGCAGGCGCTCGGCGCGCAGGGCGTCGGCGCTGCCGGGCAGGGCCGCCCCGGCGTCTACCAGCGCCGTCACCTGCTCGATGCGGGCCTGGAGGTCGCGGGCGCGGACGGCCAGCAGCGCTCCCTGCTCCTGCAGCAGCAACGCCCCGAAGAAGGCGTCGTTGACCTGCTCCGTCAGCGCGTAGAGGTCCACGCGTACCGACTGCCGCTCCACGTCGCGCGCGGCGGCCTCCACGTCCTGCCGCCGCGCCGTGACGCCTGCGTCGTACACCATCTGGTTCACATCGAGCGCCACCTGGTAGCGATCCTTCGGCGGCGTCGGGATCGACAGGCCCGGCCTCTCCACCGGCACGCTCGGCACGTCCGACTGCACCGTGCCCTGCCCGCTCACGCTCACCTGCGGGAAGTACTGCGTCCGCAGGTTGTCGATGCGCAGCGCGGCGATGTCTTCGTGTAGATCAATCTGCCGCAGGCGCGGATCCTGCGAGAGCGCCGCCCGGTGCAGCGCGTCTAGCTGGAGCGTGTCGGGCGGGGCCAGCAGCACGAGAACGGCAAGTAGCAGCGTCATGGGCGTATCCGTCCCGGAGTTATTCGAACGGTTTAACCGTATGGTTAGTGTACGAGACGATCCGCTTCTTTGCAACCTCGTCCACGTTAATTTCATGTTCTGGACGGCGGACCGCGGACGGCAGACCGCAGGCATCCGGAGTCATCGGCACCTGGCTTCATACAAAAAGCGGCAGCCTCCGCCGGGGAGACTGCCGCTCGTAGTCGCCAAAGGGGTTCGTTCCGCGAAGAGCGGCGCGAGGTTGTGCTCCTCAGGCCGACCACCGGGTGTGCAGGGCGTCGCGCGGCGGACCGGGGAGGTCGGGCAGGAGCTTCATCGTGCGCAGCATCCCGGCCATGTCCCACAGGTGCATGCCCCGCGTGATGCGCGCCTCCCGCAGCCTCAGCAATGACACGCCTGTGATGTGAACGGGGCGCTGCGTGGCCGGGACGTGCAGGAAGGCTCCCTGGTGCGTGCCGTCCAGCGTCCACAACACCGTGACCTGCTCCTCGCCGATGATGATCTCACGGACCGCCAGGTCGAAGTCCGGGAAGGCCTGCCCCCATTCCTGCCAGCTCTGGCGCACCTGCTCCGGCCCGTGGCACCTTCTGCTCCGG
>JAAAOL010000315.1 GCA_009908885.1 Bacteroidota bacterium
AGTGTGGACAGGTTTTGACTCGTCCGCCCGATGGCGCTGACGATGCCCGCCGTCACGGTGTTGCTGAGCTCGAGCGAGAAAGGGGAGCCGAAGGCGAGGACCCACTGGCCCACGCGCACGTCGTCCACCGAGCCGAAGGACATCTCTGGCAGCCCCTCGGCGTCGATCTTGAGGACCGCCAGGTCGCTCGCGGGATCGGTGCCCACGACGTCGCCGTCGTAGCTCGTTCCGTCGGCCAGCACCACCTGCAACTCATCCGCATCCTCGATGACGTGATTGTTGGTGATGACGTAGCCGTCGGACTGGACGATCACGCCGGAGCCCAGGCCCTGCGCACGGTACTCGCGCTCCTGACCGTCGGGCGTGTTGAAGAAGTCCTCGAAGGGCGTGCCTTCGAACATGTTGGGGACCCGGCGCTGCTGCACCCGCTCAGCGCGGATCTGCACGACCGTGGGGTTCACCGACTCGGACACCTGCGTGAAGGCATCTTCGAGGCTGGCGACGCTGGTCGTCGCGTTCGTCGCCTCGATACGGGTGTCACCGGCGCGGCTCTCCGTGGCCACGCGATCGCCAGCATCGAACCAGTTGGCGCCGGCCGTGGTGAAGAGGACCCCAGCCACGAAAGCCACGATGACGACGGCCGCGATGGATACTTTTCCTGTTGCACTCATCAGATAGGTCGAATGTATGATCTCGGGAAATGGCGATAGAACCAGGCCGCATCCGTCATTTCGACAGGCGATGCAGCGGGGGTGATCTACTGGTGCCCGTCGAAAAAAACGTGCCGACCTGGAGGTTTCGTGTGCGGCGTGGCCTCAGAGTGTGAAAAAATTAGCACGAATCGATGGATGGCCCCGTGCTGCATGCAATCAGGGCTCCCACCACACCGGGGGACGGCGAGGCAAAGAGCCCTGATCGACGCGTTTCGCGCCGCGATGTCGCCACGACCGCACACCCATCGTATCGTTCAGGCGACGGTCGCGTTTCTGTGGTAGGAATACAGTTACGATCCCGGGATGCCAGGCTCGGTCATCTCGCGCACGTCGAGGACCTCGTCCAGCTCATCCTCTGACAGCAGATCCATCTCCAGCACGACGTCCCGCACGGAGCGGCGGGAGGCCGCGGCCTTCTTGGCGACCGTCGAGGCTTTGTCGTACCCGATGGCGGCGTTCAGCGCCGTCGCGATGGACGGATTCAGCTCCAGCAGCTCGCGGCACCGCTCCCGGTCGGCTTCGATGCCCTCCAGGCAGTGCGTGTGGAAAGCCTCGCAGCCGTTCGCCAGGATGTCGATGCTCTGAAGCATCGCGTGCGTCATCACCGGCATCATGACGTTCAGCTCGAAGTTGCCGTGCTGCCCGCCGACGGTGATAGTGGTGTGGTTACCCATCACGCGGGCGGCGACCATCATCACGGCCTCGCTCATCACCGGGTTCACCTTGCCGGGCATGATGGACGACCCCGGCTGGATGGCCGGCAGCTTGATTTCGGACAGGCCGCTCGTCGGACCGCTGGAGAGATGGCGGATGTCGTTGACGATCTTCAGCAGCGACACGGCCAGCGTGTTGAGCGCGCCGTGCGCCATGACGAAGGCGTCCTTGCCCGCCTGCGCCTCGAAATGATTCGCTGCCTCGCGGAAGGGAAGGCCGGTCGTCTCGTTGATGTAGTCGATGGCGCGGGCCGGGAAGTCGGGAGGGCGATTGATGCCGGTGCCAGTCGCCGTACCGCCGAGGGCCACCTCGCTGAGCTCTTCGATGGCCTGCTCGACCCGTCGGATGCCGTGGTCGATCTGGGCCGCGTAGCCGCCGAACTCCTGGCCGAGCCGCACGGGCGTCGCATCCATCAGGTGGGTCCGCCCGCTCTTGAGCACGTCGTCGAACGCGTCCGCCTTCGCCGCAAAGCCGTCGCGCAGTTGTTCGAGGGCCGGGAGCAGCTCGTCGTGCATCGCCACGCTGGCGGAGACGTGCATCGCCGTCGGGATCACGTCGTTGGACGACTGCGACATGTTGACGTGGTCGTTGGGGTGGACGCGCTTGCTGCCCAACTCGGCGCCGAGCGCTGCCGAGGCCGCATTGGCGATGACCTCGTTGGCGTTCATGTTGGTCGAGGTGCCGCTCCCCGTCTGGAAAATGTCGATGACGAACTGATCGTCCAGCTCCCCGGAGGCGACCCGTTCGGCGGCGGCGATGATCGCCGTGGCAGGCTCGTCGTCGAGCAGGCCGAGGTCGCGGTTAGCGCGGGCGGCGGACTGCTTGATGATGCCGAGGGCCTGGATGAAGCGGCGGGCGAAGCGCAGGTCGCTGATCGGGAAATTGTCGACCGCTCGTTGCGTCTGTGCGCCGTAGAGGGCATCGGCCGGGACACGGACGTCACCCAGCGAATCTTTCTCGATACGGTAGTCGGCCATAGGTCTGACGGTTCGGTTCGGGAGCAAATGATACCTGAAAATAGGAACGGGAGGCGGCGAGTACGAACGGGCCGCCCGGCTTCGACCGCCGAACGGCGTGCGATCCGGGTGTATTCGAGAAATCTATACACGCCGATGGGCTTCTGAGCCGTCGAGCACTCGAACCGGCTGACAGGAGACTGCGCCTTTTGTAGATTGGACTCCGCCGACATCTCCTTCTCGGCGCTTACCCACGAATCCAGCTACCGATCCCCTGAGCATGGAACTGATACGCACGGTCGACGGCATGCAGGCGCATGCCGATGAGGCCCGTCGGGCCGGGGAGACGCTCGCGCTCGTCCCCACCATGGGGGCGCTCCACGACGGGCACCTGGCGCTCGTGCGCGCCGCCCGGCAGCGGGCCGACCACGTCACCGTCTCCATCTTCGTGAATCCCACGCAGTTCGCGCCGGACGAAGACTTCGACGAGTATCCCCGCCACCTGGAGCAGGACATGGCGGCGCTCGATACTGTGGGGGGTGTGGACGTCGTCTTTGCCCCGCCGGTGGAGGAGATGTATCCGGACGGGCAGCAGGCCCAGCGCGTGTGGGTGGACGTCGAGGAGCTAGATCAGCACCTCTGCGGTCGCTACCGGCCCGGCCACTTTCGGGGCGTGCTGACGGTGGTGATGAAGCTCTTCCAGGCCTGCAAGCCGCACCTCGGGGTGTTCGGAAAGAAAGACGCGCAGCAATACCTGCTTCTCCGCCGTATGGCGCACGATCTGGCGATGGACGTAGAGGTCGTGGGCGTGCCAACAGTGCGGGAAACGGACGGGCTAGCACAGTCGTCGAGAAATCGCTATCTGACGCCCGACGAACGGGCCCAGGCGGTGGTGCTTTCGCGGGCGGTGCAGGCGGCGCGGAAGCGCATTCTGGGCGGGGAACAGCGCCCCACAGCCATTGTTGAAGCGGTGCGTCACGAACTGGCGCAGGCACCGGATGCGAAGGTACAGTACGCCGAGCTGGTAGACACTACCACGTTGGCGCCGGTATCCGAGTTAGAGGCCGGGCAGGAGGTCCTCGCCGCCGTGGCCGTCTACTTTGGAGATACGCGCCTCATCGACAACGCATTCGTCCAGGTGCCGGCCGCACCCTAGCCCCACGGACAGGTCACGCGCTCGCCGATGACCCTTACGATGTTCAAGGCCAAGCTTCACCCCCTTCGTGTGACGCAGGCCGAGCTCTACTACGAAGGCTCCATCACCATCGATCGCGAGCTGCTAAATGCTGCGGGCATCCTGCCGTTCGAGAAGGTGCAGGTGGTGAACGTGAACAACGGCGCCCGGCTCGAAACGTACACGATTCCGGGGGAGCGGGGGAGCCGGATCGTCTGCATGAACGGGCCTGCCGCGCGCCTCGCCGCCGAGGGCGACCACGTCATCGTCATCTCCTACGCCGAGTTGACGCCCGAGGAGGCCAAGGAGCACCGCCCCCGCGTCGTCTTGCTCGATGAAAACAACGACCCGAAGGACGTGATTGACTATCGGGTGTCCGACCCGGAAGACCTGTCTCCACCGGTCGAGAATAAAGTCCTTAACGCTTGATACCGCCGTCGTCCTCGGTGTCACTGAGATGCTATTGAAGGGGATGCTGCCCGCGGCATCCCTTTTTGTATGGACCTCGATCCCAAGGCCCCATGCGCCGGATTCTACTCGTCATCGTCGCGCTGCTCGTGGCACCCATCAGCGGGCTGGCGCAATCCCCTGCTGTCCTGTATCCCATCGCTGAAGAGGGTGCGTACGGATTCATCGACCGGGCGGGGAAGGTAGTCGTGGAGCCGACCTACGACGAGGCCCAGCCGTTTTCAGAGGGGCGGGCGGCCGTCCGTGCGGGCAGCCGCTGGGGGTTCATCGACGCGACGGGCGCCGAGGTCGTAGCGCCGCAATACCAGGCTGTCTTTCCGTTCGAGGAGGGGTACGCCCGGGTGAAGCGCGGCGGGCGCTGGGGGTTCATCGGGCCGGACGGTGCTGTCGCCATCCCACCAGCCTACCGCGAAGTGCGGGAGCTCAGGAAGGGGCTCGCCCCGGTCGAGCGTGGGGGCGAGGGCCCGTTCGACTGGATTCGGCCCGACTGGGGCTTCGTCGACTCGACGGGCGCATGGGCCATCGCTCCTGCCTATAATAACGCCCTCAGCTTCAGTGACGGCCTGGCGCCGATAGAGCGCACACGCAAATTTCTGTTCATCCGCCTCGACCGGCGCTGGGGCTTCATCGATCGGGAGGGGCAGCAGGTGCTACCGCCGCAGTATACGACGGCCCGCAGCTTCTCCGAGGGGCTGGCGCTGGTGGAAGATGACGGCATCCTCGGATTCATCGATGCCGACGGCGAGTGGGCGATCCAGCTGGAGGCCGAGCAGGCCTTTTCGTTCGCTGAGGGCCGCGCGCGGATTCGAGCGGGCGGCCAATGGGGCTACATCGACTCGACCGGCACGCGCGTCGTCCCGCCGGAGTACGATCAGGCGCAGGACTTTAGCGAAGGGCTCGCGGGCGTCCGTCAAGCCGGGCGCTGGGGCTTCATTCGACCCGATGGCAGCGAAGCCTTGCCGTTCATCTACGATCGCGTGCGTCCCTTTCAGCACGGGCTGGCGCTCGTGTGGATCGGCGGACGCCTCACCTACATCGACCCGACGGGCGCGATCATCTGGCAGGAATCCGCCGACGACCGGGAGTAGGTCGGGAGACCGCGACACGTCCGCTGCCCGCCGACGACCGGTCAGGCGCCGTCCTCTTCATCCGAGCGCGCGTAGGCCTCGATGATGTCCTTCACCAGCCGGTGCCGCACGACGTCGCCCTGGTCGAAGTAGACGAAGTCGATGCCCTCGATGCCCGCCAGGATCTCCTTCGCCTCCAGCAGGCCGCTGTGGGCCGGGCTGGGCAGGTCGATCTGCGTCGTGTCGCCCGTGATGATGGCGCGGCTGTTGACGCCGAGGCGCGTCAAGAACATCTTCATCTGCTGCGTCGTGGCGTTCTGGGCCTCGTCCAGTATGACGAACGCGCTGTTGAGCGTCCGCCCGCGCATGTAGGCCAGCGGCACGATCTCGACCACGTGCTGCTCCATGAAGGCGCGCAGTTGCTCGCGCTCCAGCATGTCTTCGAGGGCGTCGTAAAGGGGCCGCAGATAGGGGTCGATCTTCTCCCGGAAGTCGCCGGGCAGGAAGCCCAGCTTTTCACCCGCCTCGACCGCCGGGCGGCAGAGCACGATGCGCTTCACCTGCCGCGACTTGAGCGCGGAGACCGCCAGGGCCACCGCCGTATAGGTCTTGCCGGTGCCCGCCGGACCGATGGCGAAGACGATGTCGTTGCGGTGGGCACGCGAGACGAGGCGGGCCTGATTCGGCGTCTTCGCCCGCACCATCCCGCCCGACGGCGTAAAGAGCACCACGTCGTCGACGTCCGGCGTCGAGCGGCTGGCCCCATCGCCCGAGGTGAACAGCGCGAGGACGGTGTCGATGTCGTTCTCGGTGAGGTTGCCGTTCCGGTTGAGGATCACGATAAGTTCGTTGACGATCCGCTCGATCGCGTCCAGGTCCTCCTTCGTGCCCTCCAGGTACATCTGGTTGCCCCGGGCGGTGATGTCAGCCTCCCCGAAGGCGTTCTCGATCTTACGGAGGTACTGGTCGTTAAAGCCGAAGAGCAGGAGGGGATCGGTCCCCTTGATGGTCAGTTCTTTTTCAGCCAACGTCGCGCGTGTGGATTGAACGGTCCTCTGTCGAAGGCGAGGCGAGAGGGCAGCCTCGGTGATGGATGGTATCCCCTGGGTGTCTACAACACAAATCGCGCTTAATAGTGCCCACCACGAGCGAGTGAGCGTCATCGACCCGAAATCGGAGCATGCAGCGAAAACTGATCGTCGAATTTACAAAAATGAACGGGGCGGGGAATGACTTTATCGTGATCGATAATCGGTTCTTCCACTTCAGCCTCGACGACCTGGCTGGACTCGCGCGTCAGTGGTGTGCTCGCCGCACCGGCATCGGCGCGGACGGCCTCCTGGCGCTGGCGGCTCCAGATGACCCGGCAAACGACGCTCGGATGCTGTACTGGAATGCCGATGGCTCGCGCGCTACCATGTGCGGAAACGGCGCGCGCTGCCTCGCCCGCTTCGCCCGGCAGGCCGGGCTGGGCGGCCCGCAAATGCATCTCGAAACCGACGCAGGGGTGTTCAGGGTGAAGGTGCCCGACGATCCAGAGGCGCCGGTGCGGCTCTCCGGCCATGCCGTGCGCGACTGGCAGCCGGACGTGCAACTGGAGTCTTCCCTCGCCCTGGACGGCCCGCTCGCATACCTATGGACGGGAACCGAACACACCGTCTGCTTCGTGCCCAACGTGAAGGCCGCGCCCGTCATCGACACCGGGCGCCGGGTTCGATACGACCCGGCTCTGGCGCCTGCAGGAGCCAACGTGAACTTCGTGGAGGTCGTCACGCCCGGAGGGGCACGGCACCCCGCCACGCTGACCGTCCGGACGTACGAGAAAGGCGTCGAGGCCGAGACGCTGGCGTGCGGCACGGGTGCGCTGGCCGCCGCCGTGGTCGCCTGGCAGTCAGGACAGGTTGCGGCGGAGGCGCGGGCGGTGCGGGTTCAGATGCCCGGCGGAACCCTGACGGTCGGGTTCGAGGTCGCGGATGGTACGGTTCGCGACGTCTATCTGGAAGGCCCCGCGCAGTTCGTATTTCGCGGGACCGTGGAGGTGTGATAGCATTGTCGCTTGGCGATTTGCGCAACCCTGAGAACGTGGGGCGTGATGGGCACGGGCCATCACGCCACTATGTAGATCAATGAAAGCATGTTAGCACACCGGTGCGGTTCGCCTCAGCGCTACCGTCGAGGTCTCTCCCTTTACTCGCCTACGGCTCATCAGTCGCCCTGCGGGCTCGTGTCGAGACGGGAGAACAAGAGGGATGTGCCCCCCGGACGCGGGCTGTGAGCGGACATCCTCTCTGTCTCTTACTGCATCGAGTTCAGCACAGGCTCTTCGCGGAAGGAGAGGACCCAGGCGAAACCATGACGGGCGGTACGCAAACGATCTTGGCTGATTCCACACAGCGCTTTTTCACGCATCACGAAACACGTAACACGAAGCTATCCAGACATCGCCAAGCGAAAACGGTATGATCTAGCAGGTGGAAGACGTGAGTGCCGCCGCCGGGCGACAAAAAAGGGGCGTCCCCGTCGGTCGAGAACGCCCCTTGAGTCCGGAATGTGCCCGCCGGGCTTACTGGAAGCGACGGCGCAGGTCTTCGATCTCAGCCTGTTCGCGGAGCGAGGCGATCCATTGCCGCTGAATCTGCGCCTGGCGCTGCTGCTGGAGGCGCTGGCGGATCTGCTGCCGCTCGGTATCCGAGATCGGCGGCGGCGTGTTGACCTGCGTCACCCGGGCGACGAAGACGCCGTTTTCGGAGGCTACGACGTCAGACACTTCGCCTTCGTCGAGGCCGAGGACCGTCCCGGCAAAGACGGGGTCGCGGCCCAGGCCCGGCACCGTCATGTTCGAGAAGGAAATGTCGCTGGCCTGCTGCTGCGTCGTGCCGAGGGCCTGAGCGAGGCCGTCGAAGTCATTCTGAGCGAGGGCCTGCTCCATGCGCTGCGTCAGGATCTCCTTTTTCTTCTCCTTGTACGCGCGCGGCTCCACCTCGGCCTGCACCTCCTCGAAGGGGCGATAGCCTTCCGGCGTGATGGACGCTACGTGCGCGACGATGAACTGCTCGTCGAGCTCGATCACGTCGCTCATGTCACCTTCGTCCGCCTCCTCCAGGAACGTCATCAGCGCGTTGCTTACGCCGATGCCAGGGATGTTCTCCTGATCGGCTTCGACTTCGACTTGCTGAATCTCCAGTTCCAGCCGGTTGGCTTCTTCTTCGTAACTCGACTCTTCGGCATAGAACCGAAGGTCCTCTAGCTGCTCCTGGCGGTCGGTCAGCGTCTCACTGGACGCGCGCAGCGGCTCGGCGAAGTCGACGATCTTGACTTCCTGGTCGGCGCGGTCCTGCACCTGAATCAAGTGATAGCCGAAGCGCGTCTCGACCGGCCCCACGATCTCGCCAGGCTCGGCCCCGAAAGCGGCCTCCTCAAACGACTCGACCATGCGCCCCGGGCCGAACCAGCCCAGGTCGCCCCCGCGCTGACCGGACCCGGTGTCGTCGGAGAACTGACGCGCCATCGCGGCGAAGTCAGCCCCTTCTTCGATGCGCTCCTGAATGTCGAGGATCCGCTGCCGGGCCTCGGCGCGGGCGTCCGTGTCACGCTCCGGGGCGCGAATCAGGATGTGGCGGGCGTTGACGACGGTCTCTTCCGCCGGGCGCACGTCGATAATCTTGATGAGGTGGACGAGGTCGCCGACCACGACGGGGCCGACGATCGAGTCGGGCTCCAGCACGTCGTAGACGACGTCGGCCACGCCCGCATCGAGTTCATCGCGCCGGAAGAAGGTGTCCGTGTAGGAGCGGTCAGAGCCGTACTGGGCGAGGAAGGTGGAGTCATCTTCAGTCTCGGCGAAGGACGAACGCAGGCGCCCGACGCTCTCCAGCGCGCTGGCGGAGTCGGCCGCCGTCGGCGACTTCGGCAGGTGCACGTACTCGACCGTGTAGGAGCGCTGCCGTTTATAATCGTCCCGGTTCTCCTGGTAGAAATTGCGCAGATCCCGCTCGGTGACCTCTACCGAGTCGTTCGGCAGCGAGGCGTAGCGCAGCAGCACGTAGTCGGCATCGACGGAAAAGTTGCGCTTCCGGTATTCCTCAAGAACGTCTTCTTCCGAGACGCGCACGGTGGCGGAGATCAGCTTGTTCAGCTTCTGCTGCCGCCGCTCCCGACGCAGGTACTGCTCGATCTGGATCCACTGTTGCTGAGCAGCGGGATCATCGATAAAGCTCTGGAGCAGCTCACGGTCGATGTTGCCCTGCTCGTCCCCGAAGTTGCGGCGGATGATGGGGTGGGGGTTGTCGCCGATGACCAGGTTGAAGACTTCGTCGTCCGTCACGGTGATGCCGAGCTCTTCCATCGCATGCTCCCGCAGCTTGTTCTCGACGAGGGCATCGAAGACTTGGTCGCGCAGCATGTCCATGCGCTGCGGGGAGACCTGCTCGCCCGTCTGCTGCTGATAGGCGTCGATCTGGTTGTTGAGGAAGTTATTGTACTCCTCGTACGAGACCGGATCGCCGTCGACGACGATGATATCTGAGCCCGGAGAGCCCGCATATTCGAAGGCGCCGGAGTCTTGCAACACCCAGATGACGCCGAATGAAATAACGAGAATCCACAGGATGACTCCGGTATTCTCCCGGAGCCGATTCATTGTGCCCATCAGGCAACCTCCACCGTGCTATACACTAGTTTTTGCTGAACGTCATCGCGGTGAGTCCGGCGCGTCGCGGTCCGTCCCACCGGAAGCGCCTGCGCAGGCCGTGAGCAGGCACCATTTTAGGGCGCTATATACCCTGCCCCGTTCGAATTGTTCAGAACGTGTATCGTGCGATGGCCGGTGCTGGTCCGTCCTCGCGAAGATGGTCTGTGAAGATCTGAGGGAGGGGGAGAAAAACGACACGGGCGCGACCTCGTGCATCGCGCCCGTGCAGGGCATGCTGATATGTGAAGGGGAGGCCCGGTCGCGCCGATCAGGCTACGACCTCCCGCGCCTGTTGCAGCTTGGTCCGGAGGGTGAGTAAGATCTTGCTCAGAATCTGCGAGATGCGCGCCTCGGTCAGGCTCATCAGCTGGGCGATGTCGCGCAGGCGCAGATTCTCGAAGTAGTACAGCGCCAGGATGTTCTGCTCACGCTCCGGCAGTTCTTTGACCAGCGTGCCGATAAAGTCGTGCAGCGAAGCACGGTCGACCTGTTCGAACCCTTCCATGGCGCCTTCGTTGGGAATCGTTTCGAGCGTTAACTGCGTGGTTTCGCCGGCCAGCGGAGCATGCAGCGAGACCGCATAACGGCGCTGGGCATCGTACAGGAGCTGATGGTAGTCCAGCAGCGAGATGTCCAGCGCATCTGCGACCTCCTGGTCGGAGGGTTCCTCGCCGCGTTCCTGCCGCAGCGTCTCAACGGTCTGCTGCGCCTTCGCCAAGCGCCGCCGCCGGGCCCGAGGAAGCGCGTCGATGGACCGCAGATAGTCGATCACGGCGCCCCGAATGCGTCCGTACGCATAGGAGACGAACGGCGTCTTGCGCGACGGGTCGTAGCCGTCCAGCGCCTGAAGCAATCCATAAAAGCCGATGTTCTCCAGATCCTCACGAGTAGCGAGGAAGTGATCGGGCGTGTTGATACGACTGACGAGGGAACGGACATACGGGAGGGCCGCACGGACGACCGCGTCTCGGTTAGCCTCCGACGGATCCTGTGCGTGGCGTTCAGCCAGAGTCTGTAGATTCTTGCTCATGATCAGCATGCACGTCTACTGCGGGTGGAAGCGAGAGGTAGACCACGAGGTGTCTACTTTCGGGGAGGCGTAAACTCAACCATCATGCCACCCCGAAAACATGGTAGCTTCACGACCCTCGTTCGACCGATCAGATTCATGCAATCGCTTCCACAGAGAGGGGATTCGCGCCGCTCAGATCGCCATTAAAGGCGGTATTCGGCCAATGAGCCGCGATTCAGGGCGCATCAGGGAGGGACGAGGGGGCGACGCGCGGTCTCGGCCGCGATTCCTGATGAGCCCCGTCCCGTCTCGGTTGTTCGAACATTCCGAGTAGAAACGTAACACTCGGGAGTTACGAAACGATATGATGGATCATTCTGACCGGTCGGGCTCGTCCGGGGCGGAGAGGTCCGGCGAGAAGGGGACGAGGTCGAAGGACAGGCAGCGCGCGATGAAGCTGCGGATCCGCTCGGAGCGGTAAAAGCCGTTCCGGAGTCGCTTCCGGATCTTCCGGAGTTCGTCGTCGGGCGCCGGATCGGGCGACACGGCGCCGTCCCCAGCGGCACTGGAGGCCGGGGAGGCATCGTCATCCCCGGAGGAATACGATGCGTCACCCTGAGCGTTGGACCAGGAAAAGAAGTACCCGAAGAGGGAATCGGAGGCGCTCATCATGGAGAACTAGGGCGCCAGCCCCCGAGTTAGACGGTCAGTAATAGCTTACCTGTCTAATCGGCCCGCTGCGATAAATATTAAGCATGGTCGAAGTTGCTGCATCCTATGCAAGTTGTTCGCCGAAGCACCGTGCTGTTTCACCTGAGCCTCGCCGTCATTCTAGGCGGGGCCTTCGCGGTCATCGGGGTGCAGGTCTGGCCGCAGGGCGCCTGGCTCGGTCTGCTGCCCGTCGTGATCCTTCTCTTCGTGGCCGGGCGCACGCCCTGGCGCCGATGGCGTCTCACGCAGCAGTCGCTGACCCCGCAGGAGCGCGAGTGGCTCGATGACCACGTGCCGTTCGTCCGCCACCTGGCGCCTGAACGGCGCGAGCGGTTCGAGCGGGACGTCCTGTTCTTTCGTGCCGAGCAGCGCTTCGAAGCCGTCGGGGAGACGGAAGTGACGGACGAGACCAAGCTCGCCGTCGCGGCCGGGGCGGCGCTGTTGCTCAACGGTCGGACCGACTGGGAGCTGAGCACCCGGCGGACCATTCTCATCTATCCGGGCAGCTTCGACGACGATTATTACGGCGGCGACTATGCCAGCTTCGACGGCATGGTACACGCGCAGGGCCCGGTTATCTTATCGCACGAGGCCATCCGCGAGAGCTGGGACGATCCCGAGAATGGCAGCAACGTGGTGCTGCACGAGCTGGCGCACCTGTTCGATTTCGACGATGCCTATGCCGAGGGCGTCCCGTCGCTGATGGACCCGTCGTCCGCCGAGGCCTGGAAACGGCTCGTGCAGGCGGAGATGCGTAAGGCTCGCATCGGCAAGTCTCTGCTACGTCGATACGCGGCCACGAATCCGGCAGAGTTTTTTGCGGTGGCTGTAGAGAATTTCTTCGAACGTCCCGTGCTGCTGCACCGACGGCACCCCGCCGTCTTCGACGCGCTCAAGGCCTTCTTCAACCTGGATCCTCGGCTGCCGGAGGAGGAGAGGGGCGACGCAGAATCGATGCCTTCACCCGACGAGGAGCCTGCCTCAGCACCTACGCCGGATGAGGTGGAGTCGAACTGACGCGACAGCGAGGGGCGCTCAGGTGACGGGGCCCGCCGCCGTCGCGGTTTCCGGAGGCATCGAGCGGTAATTGCCGTCCCGCAGGGCATCACCTATGGCATCGAACGCCCGGTCTACCTCTTCCGCGGTGTTCCATACGAACGGCGCCATGCGCAAGAACTGCTTCTTGCGACTGTCTGTGTAGATGTGCTGCGTCTTCAGGTACGCACAGAGGCGGTCGGCGGCGGGCACCTCCAGGATCACCATGGCGCTCCGTCGCTCGGGGGCGCGCGGGGACTGAACGCGCACGCCGATGTCGTCGGCGCGGGCGAGCGCGCGCTCGGTCAGGCGTAGGGAGTGGGTGCGCACTGCGTCCAGCCCGACGTCCAGCAGCAGGCGTACGCCTTCGACGGCGTGATACATCGACGCCACCGCCGTCGTCCCGCCCATAAATCGCCGCCGCACGTCCGGGTGGTCCGCCGGGTCCTGGGCGAACCCGAACGGGTCCGCGTCGCCGAACCATCCCGCCATCCGCGGGGAGAGGTCCAGCCCGGGGCGCAGGTAGACGAACGCGTTGCCCGATGACCCGCACGCTTCCTTCAGCAAGCCGCCCATGTATACGTCTGCGTCTACTTTTGAGACTCGAATGGGCACAGATCCGGCGCTGTGGTAGCCGTCGACGACGAACAGGCCGTTCGCCGCGTGTGTGGCGTCGGCCACGGCGCGGAGCGTTGCGTCAGGCAGCTTCTCGCCCGTCGTGAAGCCGACGTGACTGAGCACCACGAGGCCCGTCTCCGGCGTGATGGCGTCCAGGACCCGGTCCGCGTCGACGCGCTGGTGCTCCGTCAAGGGGACGACGTGCAGGTCCAGGTCGAACACGTCTTGCCAGCGCCGCAGGCTGTGCATCACCGAGGGGAATTCGGCCTCGGTAAGCACCACGCGACGCCCGCGCGCCCAGACGTCCGGGGCGGAGAGGAGGCACTGCATCGTCCAGTGCACGTTGGGCTGAAGGATGCAGGTGTCCGGCGGGGCGCCCAGCAGCGGCGTGATGAACTCCTCGGCCAGGTACTCTGGCAGGGTCCACCAGCCTACGCGGTCCTCAGAGGCGGGCCGCCAGTGGTTGGGAATCTCGTTCCACGCATCCACGCCCCGCTGACGCCAGTCGTCGGCGAAGTGCGCCATCATCGCGGGGACCGTACGGGGCATCAGCCCGTGCGTGAAGGCACGGAGCTCGATGGCATCCGGTGAAGGTGGCATAAAAAAGGCGTCACGCAGCGGGAGCGAGCGGGCCATGGGTGCGGTACATTGGGTGACAGGTTGGAATTAAGGTCGGCCTTAACTACCATAGGAAGTGGTGCTATCCAGGCCGTGCCGGTTCCGTGGTTCGCGGCTCGCACCCTCAAGCTGGCGTGCATCAGGAGAGCCGTTCCCCTCACATCGACGGCTCGAAAACGGACCCGGGAGGAGCTCCGTTCCACGGTTCACGCCAGTTTGGCACCGCTTTTGTCCTCCTATCATTTTGCTCACCATTGGATTTTCGGCGCCGCCCGCCCTCTGGGCTCACGGACGCTGCAATCCATCCCTGTTTGAGGTACTCATGGCAGATTCCAACGGCACGTCCACCTCGACGACCACACCGTCCCGGCCTTCGACCTCGCGCGAGGGCCGCGGTCCTGCAAAGGAGAACAACGGCGCCTCAGCGCCCACGTCCAGCACCTTCGACCCGACCCAGCTGCGCGACCGCGTGGTGGTGCAACTGTTGTTTCACGAGAAGGTGCACATCGATCAGGTCGAGGCTGCCTGGCAACAGTGGAGTGCGATGCGCCAGGAGGGGTCCAGCGAGGCCCTGTGGCGGGTGCTCGCGCAACACGAAGAGGTAGATCGGGAGGCCGTCTATGCCGCGGCTGCTGAGGTGTACGCCTTCCGGCGCGTCACCTGCACGCCGGAAGACGCCCTGGCGTTCGTGCGCGGCATCGAGGACATTTTCTCCGAAGATCAGTGGCAGCGCATGATCGAGTTGCGCGTCGTGCCCGTCGCGCTCGAAGACGAAGAGCAATCGGACGACCGCAAGCTCATCATCGCCACCCACGACCCCGCACGGACCGAGATTCACCGGCTCCTGCAGGCGTTCAACCTGAATCGGTTCGAGCTGCAGTACGCCCCGGAGTCGATGCTGCTCGATATCATCGCTGAGGCATTCCCGCAGAAGAACAAGTACCTGGATCGGCTCGGGGAAGACATCGCCTACGATCTGGGCACGAGCTACGAGGAGGGACAACAGCTCGTCGATGAGGAGGCGCTGGAGGCCGAGATCAGCCGTTCGAAGCTGATCAACCTGTTTGAGGCCATGCTCATGGAGGCCGTCCGCGCGGGGGCCTCGGACATCCACCTGTTTCCCAACGCGAAGCGGCATGTGGAGATTCACTTCCGCGTCGACGGCGAGCTGGAGCCCTGGCACGTCGAAGAGCGGATCCATCCGGAGGCGTTCCTGGCCGTCGCCAAGGACAACGCCGTCAACGTCGACCGCTTCGAGCGAGACGCGGCGCAGGACGGCGCCATCCAGCGGCGCATCGACGACGCCCTGATCCGGTTTCGCGTCTCCGTGCTGCCCACCGTCACGGCGGAGCAGAACGTCCGCAGCGAGAGCATCGTCATCCGGGTGCTGGACGACCGCAAGGTGGTCAAGGACCTGTCCAAGCTGGGGCTCAACCAACTCGCCCTCGACCGCTTTCACCACGCCATCCGGCAGCCATACGGCATGGTGATCCTGACCGGACCTACGGGCTCGGGCAAGACGACGACGCTCTACGCGGCCCTGCATGAGGTCGTGACGCCGAAGATCAACGTACTCACGGCCGAGGACCCGGTGGAGTACATCCTGCCGGGCGTCCGCCAGATCAAGCTGAGCCACAAGCTCCAGCTGGAGTCGGCCCTGCGGTCGATCCTACGGCACGACCCGGACGTGGTGATGGTCGGTGAGATGCGCGACCGCCCGACGGCCGAGCTCGCGATCAAGCTGGCCAACACGGGCCACCTCACGTTCTCGACGCTGCACACGAACGATGCCCCGAGCGCGGTGTCGCGCCTCTACAAGATGGGCATCGAGCCGTTTCTCATCGCCTACGCTATCAACCTGGTCGTGGCGCAGCGTCTTATCCGCGTCCTGTGCCCGGCCTGCAAGGTGGAGGAGACGCCGGACGACGCGCTGCTGGAACGCATGGGCTTTTCCGAGGAGGAGATCGATGCTTCGACGTTCTACATGCCCCCTTCGTCGGACAGTACCTGCAAGAAGTGCGGCGGGTCGGGCTACAGCGGGCGTCGGGCTATCTCCGAGACGATGCTCTTCACGCCAGAGATTCGCCACATCATCGTCGCGTCGGACGAGCTGGTGGACGAGGATAAGCTCCGCAAGACGGCCATCGAGCAGGGGATGCTGACGCTGCAGGCCTCCGCGCGCGAGCGGGTCAAGAACGGCGAGACGTCCATCCAGGAGATGATGCGGGTAGTCTTTACGGATTTCTAGTCCGTAGGGACGTCGGGCAGACCGGCGCAGCGTCCTACCAACAAACAACGGGTCGCCTCCATGTCAGGAAGCGACCCGTTGGTGGTCTCAAGGGCGTCTCAAAACGAAGAGACGAATTACGCATCGACGGGGTCGACGTGGACGAACCGGCGATTGCCCTTGCTGCGGGCGAACTTGACGGTGCCTTCCACCTTGGCGAAGAGCGTGTCGTCGCCGCCGCGGCCCACGTTCAGGCCGGGATGAAACTTGGTGCCGCGCTGCCGCACGATGATGCTGCCAGCCTTGACGTACTCGCCGCCAAAGGCCTTCACGCCCAGCATGTTCGGATTAGAGTCGCGGCCGTTCTTTGTGGAACCTAAGCCTTTCTTATGTGCCATTGCGAACCTCGTAGTGTGCTAGCGAAACAGAATGGGGTGGGCGTCGCGCAGCTCAGTCGCTGCCGTTCGTCGAAAGCGAATCCACCTGAATCTGGGTGTACTGCTGCCGGTGGCCGCGCTTCACCTTGTAGCGCTTGCGGCGCTTCTTCTTAAAGACGAGCACCTTGTCGGCCTTGACGTGGTCGAGCACGGTGGCCGAGATGCTGGCGCCGTCGACGGTCGGGGTGCCGACGTGCACGTCGTCGTCGTTGGCGACGAGGAGCACGCGGTCGAACGTGATGGTGTCGTCGGCCTCGGCGTCGGACAGGTGGGGAATGTACAGTTTGTCGTCCTCGTGGACTTTAAACTGCTTGCCTTTGATCTCTACGATTGCGTACATCGGGGTGCCTCTGCTTTGGGGCGCCGGGTTGGCTACCGACGCGAGAGTTCGGAGTTGCGAATGTCGAAGCTGCAACGAGCATCACAAGGTAATGATCGCCCGCGTTGGGATCAATCCTGTTAAATGCCTTCGAAATTAGTCTCGTTCCCGTTTTCATTATGGAGATCACCCTACCCACCACGCAGCACGTCGTCCGTCCCGGCAAGCTGCTCTGCATCGGTCGCAACTACGCCCGGCACGCCGCGGAGATGAAGAGCGACGTCCCGGACCAGCCGATGGTGTTTTTGAAACCCTCGACCGCACTCGTCGCCCACGGCGGGGCCGTCGTCCTGCCCGCGGCCTCGAACGACGTCCATCATGAGGTCGAGCTCGTCGCGGTGATCGGCAAGGGCGGACGGCGGATTCCTGAAGCGAGCGCGCTCGATCATGTGGACGGATACGCCGTCGGGCTCGACATGACGGCACGCGACATCCAGGCGGCGGCCAAGGGGAAGGGCCACCCGTGGAGCGTGGCGAAAGGCTATGACACGTTCGCGCCGCTCGGCGGCTTCGTCGCGGCCCGGGACGTGGACGATCCGCAGATGCTGGACATCGACCTGATGGTGAACGGAAAATTGCGCCAGTCGGGCAGCACGGAGGACATGATCTTCCCGGTAGCCCACCTCGTCGCTTACTGCTCCCGCATCTTCACCCTGGAGCCTGGCGACCTCCTCTACACCGGCACGCCCGAGGGCGTCGGTCCCGTGCAGCGGGGCGACGTATTGGAAGCCACCGTGACCGGCTTGCCGCCGCTGCGCGTCACCGTCGAGGCCGAGGACCCGCCTACGCCGTAATCCGCCGCCCAAAGCGGCGACGCATCACGCTGACGACGTCGTCGATATCGTCCATCGTGACATCCAGGTGGGTCGTCGCCCGGATCGTGGACGGGCCGAACGGCACCATGTACACGTCGTCCTCCCGCAGCGATTCCAGCACAGGCTGCGCCGGGCCGTCGACCACGTCGAACATGACGATGTTGGTCTCCACCGTGTCGAGGTCGATGGAGAAGGCGTCCAGGTCGGCGATGCCTTCCGCCAGGCGGCGGGCCTTGGCGTGATCCTCGGCGAGGCGCGGGCGGTGCTGGTCGAGCGCGTGGAGGCCCGCCGCGGCCAGGACGCCCACCTGCCGCATCCCGCCGCCGAACAGCTTGCGGTAGCGGTGCGCCTGCTCGATCAGCGCGTCCGAGCCGACGATGAGCGAGCCGACGGGCGCGCCGAGGCCCTTCGAGAGGCAGACGCTGATGGTGTCGAACGGGGCGGCGTAGTCGCGCTCGGGGATGCCTGACGCCGCCGACGCGTTCCACAGCCGGGCGCCATCGAGGTGCGTGCTGAGGTCGTGTTCGTGCGCCAGCTCAGCCAAGGCCTGCAGGCGCTCCAGCGGATAGACCACGCCGCCGGCCTTGTTGATCGTGTTCTCCAGGCAGAGCAGGCGCGACGGCGCTTCCCAGTAGTAGCCGGGCCGGATGGCCGCTTCGATCGTCTCGGGCGTGCAGATGCCCTTGGTCCCGTCGACCACGTGCAGTTGCACGCCGGAGAGCAGCCCGGGGGCGCCGGACTCGTAGTTAAAGATGTGGCACTGACGCTCGACGATAACTTCGTCGCCCGGGTTCGTGTGCACCTTCAGGCCGAGCTGGTTGCCCATCACGCCGGAGGGCACGAACAGGGCGGCGTCTTTGCCCAGGAGTTCGGCGACGGTGTCCTGGAGCCGGTTCACGGTGGGGTCTTCGCCGAACACGTCGTCGCCCACGTCGGCCTCGGCCATTGCCTGGCGCATCGCAGGGGTGGGACGCGTGACGGTATCGCTGCGCAGGTCGATCATGGATTTGAAGAGTGTGTGGGGGTCAAACTGGATCAGCTAGATGACATCCGGGTCGTCGATGTCGCATGACGATACGCGGGGTTCGCCACCAGATGAGGGGCGAACGGAGCAGGAGAGTGCCTTCATGCAACACGCTCCACGAGCCACGTTCTCGACACTGGGGGCATCGATGTATCGAAAAGGGGATGGGAAGGGATCATCAATCGAGAAGACCCTACCAGCCCATCTGCCGCATCCGGGTGAGGATCACGTTGCGATAGGCCGTCATGCGCTGCGGAGTGCGGGCGCGCGGGTTCGGGATGCAGGCGGCGAGCGCGGCGGCCTGGCTCCGCGACAGATCGGCGGCGGCGCGTCCGTAGTAGTGTTGGGCGGCCGCCTCGGCGCCGTAGACGCCGTCATCCCATTCGATCACGTTCAGGTATAGCGTCAAGATGCGGTCTTTCGAGAGGATCGCCTCGGCGGCATACGTGAGGGGCAGCTCCAGCGCCTTGCGGACGTACGAGCTATGCGTCGTCTGGAACAGGTTTTTGACGAGTTGCTGGGTGATGGTCGATCCCCCGCGCCACGTGCGCCCGCGCCGCCGGTTGTCCTCGATGGCCTTCCGCACCGCCTGCCAGTCGACGCCCAGGTGCTCGAAGAATCGGGCATCCTCCGCGGCGACGGCGGCATGCCGGAGGTGCGGGGAGATCGCTTCAGCCGAGACGGGCGCGTACCGTTTCGCGTAGTCTCGTCCCTGCGCCAGCGCCTCGATGCGCCGTTGCATCTGCACGCCCGTCGTGGGCGGGTCGACGACGGTGTAGGCGCTGAGCAGCAGCACGCACAGGCCGAAGTACGTCGCCACCAGCATCACCGGCAGCAGCAGCACGCCATAGAGCGTGCGCTTCCAGGGCGAGGCGGGCGTCGGGCGGGTAGCCACGGCGGGCAGGCTTATCGGCTGATGTCCAGAATCTTCAGCTTCACCGTTCCTGCAGGCACGTCGATTTCCACCACGTCGCCGATCTCCTTCCCGAGCAGGCCTTTGCCGATCGGGCTTTTAATGGAAATCTTCTGCTGCGCGAGATCGGCCTCTTCCTGAGAGACGAGCGTGAAGCTCTGCTCCGCGTCGGTATTCAGGTTCTTGACCTTGACGGTAGACAGGATGAACGCCTTGCTGTCGTCGATCTGGCTCTCATCGACCACCCGCGCGTTCGAAATCGTCGTTTCGAGCTTCGAAATGCGGGCTTCGAGGTGGCCCTGGGCTTCCTTGGCGGCATCGTATTCGGCGTTCTCCGAGATGTCCCCGTGGGCCCGGGCCTCAGCGATGGCGTCAGCGATGCGGGCACGCTCGGCGGTGCGGAGGTGGTGAAGCTCTTTCTTGAGTTTGTCGAACCCTTCTTGGGTGAGGTAGGTCTTCTGCGACGTCTGTTTTGCCATAGTTCGTGTTGCGACGTTGGTATCGAATCGTGTGTCAAGCCGGGCCGGTTGCCGTCGAGGACCACTGCTGCAGGACGGACAAAAAAGAAGACGCCACGGCCGAGAAACGGCTGCGGCGAGCGTCCTTGCAAGGCGAGGCAACGGGTGTCGGGAACACCTTTACACGCGAGCATGACCGATGTGATCCCAGCGCGGCGGTGGGACTCGGCGGCTCACGCTACCAGCCCGTCCGTGCGGACGGCGGCGATTCCGGAGTGGGGGAGGGGGCTGGTGGGGATGGCGCGGCGGCGGGCACTTCGCTGAGAATGCGGCGGGACATCCAGTACGTTCGCTGCCAGTATGCGCCATTCAGGCGGGACACGGTGACGCCGGAGCTGCTGGAGGCGTGGACGAACTCGCCGTCGCCGAGATAGATGCCCACGTGGCGGGTTTTGGGAGCCGTCTTGAAAAACACGAGATCACCGGGCGCTCGTCGGCTCGCCCGCACTTTTTGGCCTTGCCTCGCCTGTTCGCGGGTCGTACGCGGCAGTTCGACGTCGAAGCGCTCGGCGAAGATCGCCTGGACCAGCCCGGAGCAATCGACGCCGCGACGAGACGTGCCGCCCCAGCGGTGGGGGGTGCCGTCCCACGCTGCGGCGGCGGAGCGCACTTGTTGCTCCACCTCGCTCGTGTTGTTGCGCTCGATGGCTGACGGACCGCTACACCCGCTCAGGAGGAGGACCGCGCAAAGTCCGGCCAGGAACGTCCACCGCATGGCTCGTCGTGGAAACTGGAAGGGCAACGAACGTATAACCTGCACAGGCGTCCACCGTAGAGTACTACGCCCTGCATCGCGCTTCTAAACATACTGCTTCCTCGTCATGAACGCCAAGTCCTCGATGATCGTGACAGCCGCTACAGCCTTCGTGGGTGGCTTCTTTGCCGGATTATTTTATGCGTCCGAGACCGGCCATACCGTGCGCCGCCGTATCGCCGACCAGGCGCAGCACTCGACGCGCTGGATGGAGGGCCGTCTCCATGAGGTCGAGACGCGGGTGCAGGTGATGGAGCAGCACCTGGAAGATGCGGGGCATGAAATCTCGGACAAGCTGCGTGAGGCGACGGACCGCTACGTGCCGCGCTCGTCCGACGAGTGGACGGTCGAGTCGGGCGAGATGGCGCGCGACCTGCGCCGGATGCCCCGGCAGTAACGTCAACGTCAGCGTTGGATCCGTAGCCGCTGTCGTTCGTTTGCACACCCTTCCTCATCGTTCATCCTGCCGGATCACCAATTTCTTCCTGCTGATGCCGTACCCAGAAGCTCTCGTCCAACCGATGCGCCAGGAGTTGACGCGCCTGGGCGTCGAAGAATTAAAGACTGCTGAAGCCGTCGATACGGCGTTTGCGGATGCTGAAGACGCCTCGATGCTGCTCGTGATCAATTCGGTGTGCGGCTGTGCCGCTGCCAACGCCCGGCCCGCCGTGGCCATGGCCAAGCAGGCCGACGTGCCCCAGCCGGACCGCCATGTCACCGTCTTTGCGGGGCAGGACCTGGAAGCCACCGAGCGCGCCCGTGAGTACCTCGCAGGCATCCCGCCGTCTTCACCCTTCATCGCTCTCCTTAACGAAGGGGACCCGGTGTTCGTGCTCGAACGGCGTCATATCGAAGGGCGTAGCGCCAGCGCGATCGCCTCGGATCTGGTCCAGGCGTATCAGTCGCTCGCGGACGGTACAGCAGCCGACGACGGTGCCCCGGCTCGCCCGGACGCTGCGCAAGAGCCGGAGTCTGACAACGGGCTGCCTTCCACCTTCCGCTCGATCATGTAGCGATACTCCTTTTTCTTGTGACGTGCTGCAAGGCCGGCGTCCTATTGGGCGTCGGCCTTTTCAGTAGTCGGCGGCTCCTGCGACCGTCGGTCGGCCAGCAGTTGGTCGCGCCACAGGAGCAGGGCCAGGTAGACGAGGCCGCCCAGCGCAGCGACGAGGGTGGTGACGAGGGGGCGGGCGTTCAGCGCTACCGCGATGCCCGTTATTGCAATTCCGGGCGCAGCCATCAGGGCATATCGCAGGTACGGACGAACGGCATCTCCGAGTGATACGTCCGCTAGACGCAGGAGCAGCACGAGATGTCCAACCCGCAACAGCGCTCCGACGCCGCCCAGCACGCCCAGGGTGAGCAGCACGTCACCCGACGGGCCCGTACCCAGCAGCGCCGCCGCCAGGAGTACGAACATGATCAGGCTGGCACCCAGGTCCAGGCGCTGGCGTTCCAGCACATCGAAGAGGCGGGTAAGGGGCGAAGCGACCGACGCCAGGAAGAGCCACGGGGCGACGTAGCGGACGTAGACGCCCGCCGTCCGCCAGACATCCCCGAAGACGAACTCGAACAGGTCGGGCCCGGCCAGCAGCAAGAGCAGCGCCGGGAAGAGCCCGATCATCACGAGGCGGCGATGCACCGTCGTCGTAAGCGTGGACAGGGTACCGGACTCTTGGGCCTCGGCCGCCTGGACGAAGAATACCTGTGCCACGGCTCCGCCGATGATGCTCAGTGGTACGGCCAGCGCCACGAAGGCGCGTCCGAAAAACCCCAGCACGTCGGTCGTGAAATAGATGGGCAGCAGCAGGTACGGCAGCCGCACCAGCACGATGTTCAGGAGCGAGGAGGGCGTGGAGAAGAGCGCGAAGCGGCGATAGCGGCGTGCGAGGCGTCGCCAGAGGGAGACGTCGAAGATGCTTCGCAGATAGCGCCGCATCTGCCGGACCACGAGGGTGCCCAGCAGGAGCGCCGATGCCAGATGGCCGAGAGCGAAGCCTCCGATGAGTCCTCCCGGGCTCGTCGTCAGAGCCGCTCCCGCGCCGATGCGCCCGGAGATCATCGTGAGGGTCTGGGTGACCGTTCCAGCGGAGACGAGCCGGAAGCGACGCGCCCGGGTGAGCCACAGCTCGGCCAGCTTCGAGATGCGCATGACGAGCAATGTCGGGGGGACGAGCACCAGCCAGGGTGCCAGGTCGGGGATGCCCAACCACGCGGCGATCGGGGTGCGCCAGGGCAGCAGCAGGGCCGTTGCTACCACGGTGACCGTCAGCAGACCCACCGCCAGCCCCACGAGCCCGGCCGCCTCGCGCTCGCTCTCCGGCTGCATGATGGCGTCCTCGTAACGCCACGAGGCAAAGGCCATCAGCACCGTCAGCAGCGTGATGAAGTAGTCGGAGACGCCGAAGGAGGACGGCGGATAGAGCCGCGTCAGGACGGGCTGCGCCAGATACGCCAGGACGAGCACGATGCCAGAGCCCGACAGCAACGTCAGCACGGGGCCCCGAAAGCCGGAGGTCGTAAACAGGGCAGCAAGGCGCTGGCGGAGGGGCGTCATCATCGACCGGGCGGGAGCGAGGAAGATGACACGCGATAGATGGTCCCGGCCCCGTTCCGCTGCACGGGCTGAAACGGTTCTGGCAGAGATGGGGCGTCGGCAGGACGGACGACGTAGTCCACCGCGTAGGCCTCGGCTACGTGGAGGAGGACCGGAGGGGGCAGGGTCGAGTACGAACTGTCGAGGCTGTGCTGGAGGTCACGCGGAGCACGTTCAGGAAGATCGATGGGCGCCCACGTCGTGAGCCGAGCGAACCATTCGCGGATCAGCGGTTCGCGGTAGGGGATGGCTTTGAAGTTGACCACGATGCTACGCTGGGCGTAGGTGCGGAAGTCGGACCAGGAGGGCGGTACCGCGAACTGGGCTTCCGTCGGGGTGTGTCGCTGCGCCCAGGTCATCAAGGCGCCTCGCTCGCTCTGCAGCCGGACCCCGGGGCGGTTCAGATGATAGAGCGGACTTCCGGGCCACGTCAGGCCGAGCAGGGCGATCCCCCAGAGCGACGTCACGAGCAGTAGACCGACCCTGCCCAGCCGTAGACTTCCCTGCGCGAATCGCTTCAACGCGCCGGGTAAAAGGGCAGTGACAGCCCCGGATATCCCGACGAGCGCTAGGAGCTTCGCGACGACCGTGGCCTTGAATAGTTGCAGCTTGGCGACAAAAAGCCAGGGCACCACTTCCGTACAGAGCGTGCCCACGATTGCCAGTCCTGCTACCGTCGCCAGGGCGGTGGCCACGAAGGTCGGGTGGGCCAGTCGGCTTCGACGGTGCAACCAGAACAGGCCCCAGCCCCCGAGCAGAAGGATCCCGCCGAACTTGACGTACGATTCGACCGGAAAGGCACTCGGCAGGTAGTGGTGCGGCAGCCGAAACTGGGCCATGATGTAGAACAGCGAGGGCGTCGCCGACGGATCAGGCGTGGGGGCCACCTGCCCGATGAGGATCGGCCCGAGCACCGGCGCACTCACCAGCACGACTGCTACGATGAACTTGACCACGGCCCGCCGGGCTGCTTGACCCAACAGACTGTGTCGGCGGTTCCAACGTCGCACCAGCAGCCAGATGCCGATGATACCCGCCACCTGTAGCCCTACGAGCGCCTGCATCCAGGTCGCCAATCCCAGCAGTGCGCCCGCGAAGAGCCAGCGCTCCTGCAGGGCTGCCCACAGTCCCCAGAGGGCCAGCGCCCAGCCCATCATGCTCGGCACCAGCATGCTGTGCGCCAGATCGTTGCCGCCCAGCGTCCACTGCGGCGTCATCACCAGGGTGAGTACTACGGCGATCGCTGCCGCTACCCGGTCGCCGGTGAAGTGGTCGGTGAGGGCCCAGACGGCGCCCGCGAGCAGCAGCCAGACCGCGACGAAGGCCAGGAGCACGACCAGCCAGACGGGCAACACCTCCGCCGGGCCGCGCAGCAGCCACACGACGACGGTGCGCACGTTGAGGTCCGTCACCTGCGCCTGGACGAACCAGTCGCTGGCGAACAGTTCGGGCTTCAAGAGGTGCAGCAGGTAGGGGATCACCTCATCCTGGTCGCTCGTGCCGTAATCGTAGCCGAAGCGAAGCACGTAGAGCAGCAGCGCACCGGGGAGGACGTACCAGCGCGGATCGACAGCAGAAGACGAGTGCCCGCGCAGGCCAGTGTCGGAGGCAGGGGATGAGGCGGGCACGAGACAGAGGCGACGGCTAACGGCGGAGGGCGTTCAGGAGGCGGAGTTCCGGACGCGTGAACGTCTCCAGAAGATAATAGGGCACGAGCGTAGGACCAAAGCGCCGCTTGAACTCGGCGATGGAGGGCGTGTTGGCTCCCACGAAATCGAAGTGGAGGAACTGCTCGTCCTGCAACTGCTCCAGCACGGCTCCGATCAGTACGGTCATGGCGGGGCCTGGCTCGCTGCCCGCGATCCAGTAGTGCGCCATCCGATCGTCATGCAGCACGGCGATCCCGGCCTCTACCGACGTGCTCCCGGTGGGCGATGCGGTAAGCAGGCGAAGTTGGCCCTGCCGGTGCAGGTCGTCCATGAGGGACTGCAACGCCTGGCGGTCTGCCGGGAGGGAGCGTCCGTGGCGCTCGTAGCCAGCCGCGCACAACGCCACGATCGCGCCCGCCGTGTCGGACCGCTCCTCGATTTCGTAGGATGCCTGGTGCTTGCGGTAGGTCGACCGGGAAGAGCTAGACCAGTCGCTGAGTAGATCCTCTTGCGTGTCGAGCGAGATCCGGTAGGTATAGAACGGCGTCGTCGTCCATCCGCGCCACTGGCCGACGCGCACGTCCGGTAGTCCGGGGCAGAAGAGGCGAAGGTGGTGGTAGTCGTCTTCGAGTGACGCGAGCAGCGCCTCGAACGCTGACCGCCGGTAATGAATGTCGGTCTCCCGGGGCAGCGTGCGCAGCAGCAGCGGCGAATACTGCGTCATGGGCGGAATCAGCCCCTGACGATACGGGCCGCGCCGTCGCCCGTAGATGATCGCGCCCGCCTCCACATCGCCGTCTTGATCGGCCACGAGGTGCATGTCAGCGTGCAGGTCGAACGCCTCCGCCGCGGCACGGGCGTACGCCAGCGACGAAAACACGGTGCGCTGGGGGGAGATGTCCCACAGGGCCTGCCACTGGCGCTGCGCGTTAGCATCGCTCAGCGGATGTGTCGTCGTGGTCCAGTCCATGGGGCCCGGGACGGCGGGAGAGGCATCGAAGTCAAGTGCGGCGCGTCTCTACAAACCGTGCTCATCGCCTATCCGGACGTCGCCATGCTGAACTCGCATTACAGAATATACTGGCTGAGGTCGCGGTCCGTCGCGATGTCTTCCAGCTTCTCACGCACCATATCGGCATCGACGAGGACGGTGTCGTCGGTCACCTCATCCGGCACATTGAAGAGTACGTCTTCGAGCAGCGTCGTGAGGATCGTCTGCAAACGCCGTGCGCCGATGTTCTCCACGTCTGCGTTGACTTCCGCAGCGGTCCGGGCGATCTCGCGCACCGCCTCGTCCGTAAATTCGACGTCCACGTCTTCGGAGCGGAGCAGCGCCTGATACTGTTTGAGCAGCGCGTTTTTCGGCTTGGTCAGGATCTCGTAGAAGTCGTCCTTGTCCAGATTCGTCAGCTCGACCCGGATCGGGAAGCGGCCCTGCATCTCCGGGATGAGATCGCTGGGCTTGGCGACGTGAAAGGCGCCGCTGGCGATGAACAGGATATGGTCGGTGCGCACCATGCCGTGCTTCGTGGTTACGGTCGAGCCTTCCACGATGGGCAGCAGGTCGCGCTGTACGCCCTCGCGGGACACGTCCGGCCCGCCGCCGCCACTGCGACCGCGCCCGCCGGAGCCCGCGGCGACCTTGTCGATCTCGTCGATGAAGACGATGCCTGAGTTTTGCACCCGGTCGAGGGCATCCTGCTTCACCTCCTCCATGTCGATGAGCTTCTGCGCCTCCTCCTTGGTCAGCAAGTCGTGCGCCTCATCGACGGTGACGCGCCGCTTCTTTTGCTTGCTGCCGCCCAGGTTGCCGAAGAGTTCCTGCAGGTTCATGCCCATCTCCTCCATGCCCATCGGCCCGAAGACCTGAAGCATGGGCGAGCTGTCAGTGGAGGAGACCTCGACTTCCACCTCGCGGTCGTCCAACTTGCCCTCGCGCAGCATCTCCCGGAAGCGCTCGCGCGTGCGGTGTTCACGCTGCGCCTCTTCGTCGGAGTCGTCACCGTTGGTCACTTCGACGAAGAAGCCCCGGCTGCCGCTCTGTTCTTTCTGCTTCTTGGGCGTCGACGCCGACGAGGGCAGGAGGAGGTCGAGCAGGCGCTCCTCGGCCAGCTCGCGGGCCCGGGCGCGCACCTCCTTTTCGTGCTCCTCGCGGACGAGGTTGACGGCGATGTCGGTCAGGTCGCGAATCATGCTCTCCACGTCCCGGCCGACGTACCCGACCTCGGTGAACTTGGTGGCTTCCACCTTCATGAACGGCGCCTTGGCCAGGCGCGCGAGCCGACGGGCGATCTCCGTCTTGCCCACGCCGGTCGGGCCAATCATGATGATGTTGCTGGGCATGATCTCGTCCTGGATCTCCGGCGGCGCGTTGCGGCGGCGCCAGCGATTGCGCAGGGCGATGGCCACGGTGCGTTTCGCGTCATCCTGGCCGATGATGTATTTATCAAGTTCCGCGACAATTTCGCGGGGCGTCAGTTCGTCTGCCATGCGGAAAGCACCAGTGCGGTTCGATTACAAAAGGGAAGACGTGGCCAGGCGACGAGGGCGAATTACGCGTCGCGGTCGTCGAATTCGTCGTCGTACAGGTCTTCGACGGAATGCTCGGCATCAGCCTCGGACTCGGCGTCGTCATACTCCTCGAAGTCGTCGTAATACCCGTCGCCCGGGTCCTCGTACTCGTCATACTCCTCGTCGTAGCTTTCGCCCTGCCGCTCGTAGTAGGCGCTCTGGACTTCCTGCACGTCCGGGTGCTCTACGTCGACGATGAGCACGGTGTAGTCGTACGGGAAGCCGCGCCGCTTTTCGAGCCACACGGCACCGGCGTCTTCGAGTTCGCTGATGAGCGACTTGGGATCGAAGCGGTTTTCGTCGAGCACCTCGGAGAGCTTGCGCAGCAGCGGCGTCAGATACACCTCTTCGTATTGCCCGAAGTGCTCCTCGATAACCTCCAGCGTCCGCCGGGGGCCGAAGCCCTCAAGCGGCATGTGCTCGACGGGCTCTGGTCGCTCCGGGGGCGTAGCAGACTCGCCGTTGTTGCGGGAATCGTCATATTTGACGGCCCGGCGCGAGTTTTCACTCAGCAGGTTGAGGGCGTCGAAGAAGACGTCATCCTCGACGTATGGCAGGTTGTCGGTGGAGGGCGGGGGATTCAGCGACGCTACCAGGGCCAGCCGCCCATACCGTTTGAACTGTTGCACCACGGGCAGATAGGGCCGATCGCCCGTGACGAGGACGAACATCTGGATGTCCGGCCGATTGTGCACCGTGTCGATGGCGTCCACGCAGAGCTGAATCTCAGCGGCGTTGCGCTGCAGCGTGGCGGGGACGAAGCGGGTTTCGATGCCCTGCATGTACAGGGCGCGCTGGATATACTGGCCGTTGCCCTTCAGGTCGCTGAAGTCGGCATAGGCCGTCACTATTGCGGTCTGCGTCGCGTTTTCCTCTTGCAGGTAACGGCGCAGCTCGTCCAGCATCTCGGTGATGAGCTCGTCGGGATGGTCCCGCTGCCCCACGCGCTGGGCCATCTTGTAGTGCAGGTTTTCATAGTCGACGAAGACGGCGGCGCGTTGGGGGGGTGCCGATTCGGTGTCTGGATTTGAATAGCGCATTTGTCAGTCGTGATTAATCGAGAGAAAGAAAGGGGGTTAAGCTACGTCCTCACGCGCATCTATTTCGAGGACGGAGGTATGATGGTTGGTATAGATGCAAATGTCAGCCGCGATCGATAGGGCTTCTTCGACAACCTCTTTAGCGCTTACGTCAGGCGCATGTTTCAGGATGGCCCGCGCCGCAGCCAGCGCAAAGGCCCCGCCCGAACCGATGGCGAGGATGTTGTCGTCCGGCTCGATGACGTCGCCGCTGCCGCTGATGAGCAGGAGGCGATCCGGCGCGCCGACGGCGAGGAGGGCCTCCAGGCGGCGCAGGTACCGGTCGGTGCGCCAGTCTTTGGCCAGTTCCACGGCAGAGCGCGTGACGTTACCGCCGTACTGCTGCAGCTTTTCTTCGAACCGTTCGAAGAGTGTAAAGGCGTCGGCAGTGGCGCCCGCAAAGCCTGCCAGGATGGTGTCGTTGTAGAGACGGCGCACCTTCTTGGCGTTATGCTTCATCACCGTGTCGCCCATGGTGGCCTGCCCGTCCGAGCCGAGGGCCACCTTTCCGCCCACACGAATGCCGACGACCGTCGTACTGTGTAGCCGCGCAGAAGAAGAATCTGTCATATATCGAAACGCCCGGAATACACGGGCTGGATGATCAAATGCGTCGTGTCATAAGGCCTAAGTACACGTTGCAGCGGGTGTGCAGTTCGGGCACCGACGATTTAATTCGACGGCCTTTCAAAATAGGCGGAATATCCACGGATGGCCGTTGGGGTCTGCTTCTGTCCCAGCCTTCGACGCTTCGAGAAAAGAAGCTAACCCTTCAACCGTCCACCCTTCCATCCTTCCACCCCTTACGGCGTGTACTCCAGGATCAGCCGGACGATGCGGTCCTGCGCAGCCCGGACGCGTCGGACGTCGGACGTGTAATTGTTGCACAGGATCGAAAAGGCGTAGGAGGGACCTTCTGGAGGCGTCACGTACCCGCTGAGGCCGCTGACCTGCGTCAGGGTGCCCGTCTTCGCCCGGACGACCGCGCCAGCGGGTAGGTTGCTCAGGCGGTATGACAGCGTGCCGTCCTCGTCGGGGCGGGCCAGCGAAGCGAGGTAGGCGTCACGCACAGCCGCGTCCGGATGATTCCACAGGTGCTGAAGGAGCGTGGTCGTAGCACGCGGCGAGATCAGGTTATGGCGCGACAGGCCCGAGCCGTCCGCCATGACGAGGCGGCTCGTATCGACGGCCGCCGCCCCGAAGACCTCGCGCGCGGCGAGAGCACCCATCTCCGTAGAGCCGGACGCCACGTCCTCCGGCACGTCGCCAGGAGGGTGCTCGATGCCCAATGTGCGCAGGACGTGCTCGGCGTACAGGTTGACGCTCTCTTTGTTGATGGCGGCGGCGATCTCAGCCAGCGGCGGGGACACGTGCGTCGCCACCACCTGCGTCTGTCCCGGCGCGTACGAGGGTTTGATCGACAGGTCGTCCACGTCCTGGATGGTCCCGTCCACGCTAATGCCCTCGTCGATCAGCACCTCGCGGAGGACGTGCGTCAGGTAGCGCGTCGGATTCGTCACGCTCAGAGTCTCCCGGTCCTGCCCGCCCGGTGGCACCTGGCTGGAGAGGCGAAAGCGATTCGTGCCGGGGTAGCGGTAGTGGCCTTCGTCCAGCGACGAGCCGGACGGGCCGGTCTGCGTGGCGTTTTCGAACGTGACGTAGCGTGTATCGATGGGCTCCCATGACAGCCGGGCAGGCGCGCCGGGCGTTTGCCCCTGCATCACCACGTCGACCACGTTCTCCCGGAACGCCAGCCCGCCGAGTTCGGCCGCCCAGTAGTACTGCAGGTCGCCCCAGGCCCAGTCCTTGCCGTAGGGCGTATCGTCGAACACATCGTCGTCGCCCACCAGGTCGCCCGCGATATGCTGAATGCCGAGGATCTTGAGGGAGTCGGCCCAGGCGCGGAGGGGCGCTACGGCGTCGTCCGGCCCGAGCCGACCGCCCAGCGTGGGATCGCCCGCGCCGCGAATGAGGACGTTGCCCTGGAGCGTGCCGTCCTGGACCGGGCCGTCGATGTAGACCTTCGTTTCGTACCGAAAATCCGGCCCCAGCCGATCCAGTGCGGCTGCCGTGGTATACAGCTTCATATTCGACGCCGGGACGAAGTTGCGGCCTCCTTGATGGGCGTACTGGGTGGAATCGTCTGAGAGACGGACGACGTGCACGCCCCAGAGGGCATCGGCGAAGATGGAGTCTTGCAGTACCTGATCGATGGCCTGGCCGAAGGAAGCAGGCTGCGCGAAGACCGGGGCGACGCCGAGCGTCAGGAGCAGGCAGCAGACGAGGGAACGAGCGAGGGACATGTCAGCGGACAGGCATCTCGGAGAATTGGGCGAGTTCAGGATCTTTCGTCTGCAAGATGACGAAAGCTGCCGGTGCCACGTGGAGCGACACGAGCGGCGCGACGTACAGGTCCAGGGTGTTGCGGCCCACCTTGATCGCCACCGAGTCCACGCGGCCGATCGGGTAGCCCTCCGGAAAGACGCTACTCTCGCCGCTGGTGACGACAAGTTGGCCCACCTCCACCGGCTCGGTCTTGACGATGTGTTCCAGCAGGAGTTGGGTCGGGTCGGTGCCGGGCCAGCGGAGGATGCCGGACGTCTGGAGGGGCTGCACCTTGGCGGGGACGCGGAAATCGGTATTGAGCAGCGGCATCACGCTGCTGTACGCATCACCGACGAGGATAACCTTGCCGAGGATGCCGCGCTCGGTAACCACCGCCATGCCGACCTCGACGCTATCTCGACGGCCGACGTTGAGCGTCACGTGGTTTTGCTGGCCGAAGAGGTCGCGCGCGACGATCCGTGCCGGGAGGAGCGGGAAGGAACTGCGCTGCTCGAACCGCAGCATCGAACGCAACTGCGCATTTTCGAGGCGGGCCTCCCGGGAGCGGGCTACCTCACTGGCCAGGGCGATGTTTTCGCGCCGAAGCTCCTGATTTTCGTTCAGCGCCCGGAAAAACGTGCCTACCCACGCGAATCGCGCTTCGACGCTGCTCGTCCAGTCCAGAGTCAGCGCGCGCAGGGACCGCAGCACCGGCGTGTTGACCGAGAGCATGGTGCCGAACGAGATGACGACCAGCAGGACCAGCACGATCCAGTCGCGAAGGCGATCCCACAGGCGCTGGGGCATGGCGGTCGATCAGCAATCAGGTGCGGGCGGGACGGAGATGTTGGCGTCGTGGAGATGGAACGCCAGCCCTCTGGCTACATCAGCACGCGCTTAAAGGACTCAATGTCTTCGAGCACTTTGCCCGTGCCGCGGACGACGGCCGTCAGCGGGTCTTCGGCGACGTAGACGGGCAGCTCGACGCGGTTGCGGATGTGCTTGTCGATGTCGCGCAGCATGGCGCCGCCGCCGGTCAGCATGATGCCGCGCTCCAGGATGTCGGAGCCTAGCTCCGGGGGCGTCCGCTCCAGGCAGCGCAAGACCGCGGCCGTAATCTGACTCACGGCGTCGCGCAAGGCCTCGCGGACGTCCTCGGACGAGATAGTGCGCACCTTCGGAATGCCGCTCACCA
Source organism: Bacteroidota bacterium (assembly GCA_009908885.1). Lineage (GTDB taxonomy): Bacteria > Bacteroidota > Rhodothermia > Rhodothermales > JAAAOL01 > JAAAOL01. Next base: position 32,259 of record JAAAOL010000315.1, read on the forward strand.
GGTCGCGCCCCTTGACGGACAGTTCCAGCTCGGGGTCCAATTCGGCGGCACTGCCGATCTCTCGCTTGATCCGCTCCGCCGTCCGGTGCCCGATCAGCAGGTTGTGGTTGCGCTTGAAATACTGAAGGATGGCGTTGTCCAGTTCGTCGCCGCCGACGCGGATCGACTCGTCGATCACGATGCCGGAGAGGGCGATGACGGCGATCTCGGTCGTTCCGCCGCCTACGTCTACGATCATATTGCCCACCGGCTCGCCCACGTTGAGGCCGATGCCGATCGCCGCCGCCATGGGCTCAGCAATCAGGTGGACCTGCTTGGCGCCAGCGTGCTCGGCGGAGTCGCGCACAGCCCGCTTCTCGACCTCCGTGATGCCGCTGGGGATGCAGACCACCATCTGCCGGATGGACATAAACCAGCTCTTCTGCACCTTCTGGATGAGGCCGCGGATCAGCTGTTCGGCCACTTCGAAGTCAGCGATCACGCCGTCCTTCAGCGGGCGGATCGTCTCGATGTCCTTGTGCGTCCGCTCGTGCATCTGCAAGGCCTCATGCCCGATGGCGATGGGCTTGCGCGTGTTGCGGTGCAACGCCACGATACTCGGCTCGTTCAGGACGATGCCTTTTCCCTTGATATAGATGAGCGTATTGGCCGTCCCGAGGTCGATCGCGACATCCGTAGAAAAGTTGAAAAGACCCATGTAGGTGGCTAGTGTTACAGACGAGACATGGTGGGAGAGAACATACCGAACGACTGCCGAAGCGAAGCGGAGGGACGCCGTTCTGTGGGAAAGTGCGTGGTCATGATAACATCTTGGATACTACGCAGATCAGTGCCTAAAGTGCCGCTGGCCGGTAAATACCATCGCCACGTCGTGGGCGTCGGCGGCCTCGATGACTTCATCGTCCCGGATCGAGCCGCCAGGCTGGATGGCGGCCCGGGCCCCGCTGTCCGCCGCAGCCACGAGCCCATCGGCGAAGGGGAAGAAGGCATCCGAGGCGACGACCGAGCCGGTGAAGTCTAGCTCGGACTTCGCGCCTTTGGCCACGGCGAGCTCGGAAGCGTCGACGCGACTCATCTGGCCCGCCCCGATCCCCAGCGTAGCGCGGTCACGGGCGTAGACAATGGCGTTGCTCTTGACGTGCTTGCACACGCGCCAGGCGAAGTCCAGATCGTGCCATTCGGCCTCGGTCGGGCCGCGCTGGGTGACGACGGAGCACGCCGACCGAAGCTCGGCGGCGGGGGGCAGCACCGGGTCGCGGTCCTGAACGAGCACGCCGCCGATGATGGTACGGACGTCGGCGGCCTCGTCCTGGCGCGCCGGGGCGCGGTGCTCGATCAGGCGGCGATTCTTCTTCTGCATCAAGAGTTCCAGCACGCCGTCGTCGTACGCGGGGGCGATGATCAGCTCGGTGAAGATGGCGTCGATGGCTTCTGCCGTGGCGCGGTCCAGCGAGCGGTTAACTACGACGATCCCGCCGAACGGCGACTGCCGGTCCGTCGCGAAGGCGTTCTGGTAGGCCAGCTCCAGCGTCTCCGCCGTCGCGACGCCGCAGGGGTTCGTGTGCTTGAGGATGGCACAGGTCGGAGGCGCTTCCCGGAACTCGTCGATCAAGGCGAGCGCCGCGCTGAGGTCGATCAGGTTGTTGTACGACAGCGCCTTGCCGTGCAGCTTGCGGAAGTAGGTCTCAGGCGTGCCGTACAGCGCCGCCCGCTGGTGCGGATTCTCGCCGTAGCGGAGCGTCTGCACCTGTGGGGCGTGGATGTTGAGGGACGAAGGAAAGTCGTCGTCCGCCTCATCGGCCTCGGTCGCCTGGCCCGCGAAGTAATCCGTGATGGCCCGGTCGTAGGCCGCCGTGCGCTCAAAGGCCCGGTGCGCCAGCCTGCGCCGCAGGTTCATGGGCAACTGGCCGTCGTGGGCGTCCAGCGCGTCGGCCACGGCGTCGTATTGTGCCCTCGCCGTCACCACGCCGACGAAGTAAAAATTCTTTGCCGCCGCCCGCACCATCGCCGGTCCGCCGATGTCGATGTTCTCCAGCGCCTCGGCCTCGGTGACCTCCTCGCGCCCGGCGACCTCCTCGAAGGGGTAGAGGCTCGTCACGACCAGGTCGATCGCAGGAAAGCCGTGCTCGTCGAGATCACCCAGGTCGTCGGGATCGGTGCGTCGCGCCAGCAGGCCGCCGTGGATGGCCGGGTGCAGCGTTTTCACCCGTCCCCCGAGGATTTCCGGGACGCCTGTCACGTCCTGCACATCGGTCACGGGCAGCCCGGCCTCACGCAGCGTACGGGCCGTCCCGCCGGAGGAGATCAGCTCGACGCCGTGGGCCAGCAGCCGCTCGGCGAAGGGCACGAGATCGGTCTTGTCGAAGACGGAGAGCAGAGCGCGTCGGATGGGGCGCAGATCGTCAGGAGTGGGAAGGTCCTTGGCGTCAATCATAGAACGAGGAGATTGGGAAATGTCGCGTTATTCGGTGGCGTCGTCGGTAGGAGGGAGGATCTGCACGCGGCGGCCATCGAGGCGCACGCGGTTTTCGGCGAAGAGCTGGAGCGCTTCGGGATAGATCGCGTGCTCGACCTTCAGCACGCGGGCGGCGAGCGTGTCTGGCGTGTCGTCGAAGCGCACGGGCACGGGGCGCTGCAGCACGATCGGCCCGGTGTCGTACTGCTCGTCCACCAGATGCACCGTCGCCCCCGTCCACTGCACGCCATACGCGATGACGGCCTCGTGCACGCGCCGTCCGTACATGCCTTTGCCCCCGAAGGCCGGGAGGAGGGCAGGATGGATGTTCACCATGCGCCCCCGAAAGGCGTCCACGACCGCTGCCGGGATCTTGCGCAAGTAGCCCGCCAGGGCGATGAAGGTGACATCGTGACCGGCCAGGGTATCCAGCACTGTCCGGGCATACGCGGCGCCGTCGTATGCCGTCGGGTCGAGGACGGCGGTCGGGATGGCGTGGGTCTCGGCCCGGTCCAGCGCACCCGCAGAAGCGGTGTTGCTGACGCACAGCGCCACCGACGCGTCCAGGCGGCCTGCGTCGATGGCATCCAGCATGGACTGGAAGTTGGTGCCCCCGCCGGAGGCGAACACCGCCAGGCGCAGGGGAGCCACGGAGGCCGCGTCAGACATATCGGGGCACGGGGGTGAAGGTGGTTCAGCGTCGCACCGAAAAAGCTATGCGTTCGGACCGTGCGTTCGGACGAAAACCTTACGAAGAAGCGGCTCGGACGATCGGTTCCAGGATGTCCAGCCTCGCGCCGCCGGCCTTCACGTCCAGACGGGCCTGGACGCCGACGGGGATCGGGGCTTTATCGGGCATGTGACCGTACGGAAGCCCGGTCGCGACGGGGTAGGGAGCATCCTGGAAGTAGTCGCGAAAGACGTCCTCGGGAGTGGGCGGGGAGGGGTCGTCGTCGCCCGTCCAGTCGGTGAAGCGCCCGAGGACGACGCCTGCCAGGTGGTCGAGATGCCCGGCCAGGCGCAGATGCGCCAGCATGCGGTCCAGGCTGTACGGCCGCTCGTCCACGTCTTCCAGGAAGAGCAGCGCTCCGTCCAGCGAGGGCAGGTACGGGGTGCCGATCAGCCGCGTCAGGACCGACAAGTTGCCGCCCAGGAGGACGCCTTCTGCGGTGCCGGTCCGCATCGGGGACAGCGTCTCGTCGTGTGGTCCCAGGAGCGGCGCAGGCGTCGCCCCACCCGCGAGCTGCCACAGCAGCGCTACGCTCGCGGCGTCCATCGTCGTCCACTCTGCGACGAGGGCGCCCGAGATTCCCGGGAGTCCGGCTCGGGCAAACAGGGCCAGGTGCAGGGCGGTGATGTCACTGAAACCGATCAGGAGCGGTCGGTGCCTCCGGGCCGCTTCATAGTCGATGTGGGGGAGCAGCCGCAGCGCGCCGTACCCGCCCCGAGCGCACAAGATCGCCCGCACGTCGTCCCGGCGCAGCATTGCATTCAGCTCCTCCAGCCGCTCGTCGTCCGTTCCCGCGAGGTAGCCGGGGTGGTCCCAGGCGTCGCGGCTCCGGACGATGGAAAATCCGGCTGCCTGGAGCCTGGCGATGCCTTGCTCGACCACCTCGGCGTCACGCGGGGGACTGGAGGGCGCGATGACGGCGATGGTGTCGCCACGGTGAACCGGGCGCGGATGACGCACAGCGATCATGGGGCGTCGTTCGCATCGGTAGGGGGCGAGGACGGTGAGGTCGACGGGCTGTCGGGAGCCTTCGGGGGCGTCTGCTCCTTCTTCAGCGTGCGGACCTTCTTCCGCTGTTTGAGGCGTCCGCGGAGCATCGCCAGGATGCCCGTGATGACTCCCAGGATGAACGTCACCATCAATACCAGCGCGAGGGGGCCGGTCGTCTGGGCGAATCCGAAGCTCACACTCACGTCCTGATTGTTCAGGAGCGCAAAAATGATGGCCAGGAGCGCCAAAAAGAGAGATAGGAAAAGCGTCACACGCATGGCGTCAGGAGGGTGTATCAGCAGGAGCGGAGGGAGAGGAGATGCCGACGCGGCGGCCCTTCCAGGCGACACGCCCCGTCCAATGATGCAGGGCCGAATCGAGCTGGAGGATGGAACTGAGGACGTACGAGAGTGGGGTCAGGAGCGTGACCCACAGTGGAAAACGACAGTAGCGATCCGTCGTGGCCTTGATCAGATACAGGGACGGCAGCAGGTAAAGGGAGACGACGGGGCTCAGGGTGAAGGCAAGGAGGAAGAAAAGATACAAAGGCATGAAGGAAAGAGGTGTCCCTCCGGCAAGAAGATAGGCATTCTTACGGAAGCCTTGCCAGGCGTCGGACAGGTCGGTGTACATATACACCGTAACGTCAGGCTGAACGTCGCAGAGGACGGGCGTGATGCCCTCTCGCTTAAGGTAGCGCCCGATGTGGACGTCTTCCAGCACCTCGTTCTGGACGTGACGATGTGGCTCCAGAGCGTGGTAGCGACTGGCCTCTAGCATCCAGCACTGCCCGTTTAGCGCGCCGAGCGATGGGAGGTCGATGCGGCGCACCAGGGGCCAGGGAAGTCCGCCGAGGATCGTGTTGGGGACCATGCTGACCAGCAGCATCCCGCCCCCCCGGAGCCGAGGCAGGGCGGTCAGCACGCTGTCCGCGGGCAGGGCGGCGTACTGGTCCACGAGGCGACGCAGGGCGTCCGGGTGCCGCAGTTCGGCGTCGGCGTCGAGGAACAGGTACGCCTCGTTCTGGGCCGAGCGCGTCAGCTGGTAGAGGGCGTGCACTTTGCCCATCCAGCCGGGCGGCGGGCCGTTCCCCCGTACTCCCCGGATGAGGTCGGCGGGAGCGGTCTGAATGACGGACCACGTCTCGTCCTCGGAGCCATCATCGTACACCAGCACCTCGAAGTCAGGATAGTGCTGGCGCGCGAGGGACGGCAGCAGGCGGCGCAGATTGTCGGCTTCGTTGCGGGCGGGAATCAGGACGGAGACCGACGGGGTCGTTTCCTGAGCGGGGACGTTCCGGGAGCGACGCAGGTACAGGAGGTTGGCTCCGATAATCAGGAGAAACCCGGCATGAACGACGGCAAGGACGAGGAGCATGCGGGGCTCAGGGAGGATCCATCAAGAACTGGCGGTACATGACCGGCGGGTTCTGCGCCAACAGGCGCTCCCGCAGGTGCTCGGCGGCCTCGGTGTCCATCTTCTCCAGCGTGTACCATTCCCAGAGCGTGGCCTCCAGCCGGGAGAGGCCCTCGGCGTCTCGATCGTCCAGCACCCGCTGTAGCGTGCGGAAGGAGCGGAGCGCCTGCTGGAGGTCGCCCCCGAACAGGGCGGGGCGGAAGAGGAACGACTGGCCTTCGATCAGGAGGACGAACGGTTCATCGGGATCCAGCGCCCGGGCCTGGTCCAGCAGCTGGATAGAGCGCCGACCGAGCGATGGGGTTTTCCAGACCGGCGCTTCGCGGACCCGGTAGCCCCACAGGCCGGACAGCAGCGCCAGCTCGCGGGCGGTAGGGTTGTCCAACTCGGTGGGTAGGTCTTCCAGGTAGGCGTCGTCCTGGGTCAGCGGGTACAGTCGATAGCGACACAGCAGCTTGATCGTCCGGTCGCTGGTGGAGTGCAGCAGTCGTTGCAACGCGTCGATGTTGCCGTCGGCATAGTACTGACGCGTCGCTTCGGCGGTATCCATCGGCGGGGCGGGCATGAGGCCGATCATCAAAACGAGGCTGAGGGTCAGCAGCGTCATGAAGGGGGCGTAAACAGTGAACGTAGCCACGACATGCTCCATCGTTCGCTGCCGGAGGGGCGGGAGTCCAGCAGCACCTCAGAGGTCTCGGGCGAGGCCGAGCGGATGGACTGCAAAACGGACGCTAAATTCTGGGGTTCCTCGCCCGTGATGCCTGCGCGGGGCGTGCCGCCGCCGAGGAGCACCGTCGGACGCGGGTCGCCCCACCAGGTGACGTGCATGGCCAGAGGCCACCACAGGACGTCGGGCAGGAGACGGTCCAGCCGCTCCAGCACGGTCGTGGAGATCGGGGCGAGGCCGTCTTCGGGCGGATGCAACGCGCCCTCGGGAAAGTACGCGAGCATCGTAGACGGACGTGCCCTCAAATAACGGATCGTGTACCGCACCGTCGACGCGCGGCGGGCGGTGTCGTTGGCGGGGAAGGGCAGGGCGCCGACGGCGCGAAAGAAGGGCACGCGATCCCAGTCGCGCATCCAGAGCAGCGGCGTCCGATGCAGCACGCGCCGCGCCGCGACCCAGGCCAGATAGCCGTCGTGAAAATAATGGTGATTGGCGTAAGCGACGACGGGGCGATCTGTGGGAATCGACGGCCGGTCTCCGACCCAGCACACCCGGCGGAACGACTGCCGCAGCGACCGGCGCATCAGCGCAGCGACGGCCGGACGGAGCAGGCGCGCGGCGAGGGGCGTCGGTGGCACGGAGGGGCGTCGAGCCATCGCGTGATCAGTCGGGAACGGTGGCGGTCAGGGTGGTCGGCACGGCTACGTCCGGGGGCGCCGAGCGCAGCTTTTCGCGGCGCCGGGTATAGCCGTCGCGCATCACGAGTAGGCCCTTGCGCCAGGCCGGGACATAGGCCCGATAGGTCAGGTTGTCGTAGTCGGCGGCCCGCACCTCGTTCAGGATTTCGCGATACATGCGTGCGGCGGCGCGGATGCCCACGCGGCACCGCAGCGGCAGCGCATCGATGCCTGGGATGGCAGCGTCGTAGTAGCGCTCGGCGTGGGTCATCAGCTCTTCCAGGAGAGCGACGTACCGGCGAGAAGGGGCTTCCGCTCGGAGGTCGTCCCGTGTCACGCCGTGGCGGGCCATGGTCTCGCTGGGCAGATAGACCCGATCGAGCTGGCGGAGGTCTTCGCCCACGTCACGCAGGATGTTGGTGATCTGCATGCCGATGCCGAGGGCCCGGGCCGGTTCGTCCAGCGCCTCGCGGTCGCAGGCGTCGAGCAGGAAGGGCAGCATCATCGCCCCAACACTGCCGCCGACGAGGTTCGAGTAGTGGATGAGGTCATCGAGGGTATCTACCGTCTCGCCCCGGAGGTCCCAGCGGGCCCCATCGAGTAATTCATACAGGGGCGCCGGTGCTAGATCGTAGCGCTGGTGGACGGCGTGAAGGCGCTGCCAGAGAAAGTCGTCCGGCGGGCGTCCGGCGAGCGTCGCATCGAGCTGGCGGTGGATGGCGTCGGTCTCCGCGAGGGCCGCTTCGGCCCCGACCTTCAGCACGCGCTGATCCGCGATCGTGTCCACGCGACGGCAGAAGAGGTAGAGGGTGGCGATAGGCAGCTGCACCTCGCGGGGCAGCAGACGGGCCGCCATCGAGAAGGTGCGGGAATGATAGCGGAAGGCACGCCACGCATGCCGGTCGTCCGCGACGTGGGCCGGTCGGGTCGGGGCGAGCAGGTTGCGCATGGTGGCGTACGGTTGTGGAGGGTGTCGAAGGGGCTGCCGTCAGGGCGCCGAGCGCCGTTTCGCGTAGAGAAACAGGTACGGCACGGCGGCGGCCAGCAGGCCCGCCACGAAGCCCAGGTAGAGGCCGTAGAGCAGACAGAGCAAGATCGGAAACAGGCAGTTGACGCCGTAGACGAGGGGCGCCCGCCGGTCCGTCGCTGGGAGGCCGCCGCACAGCCATTCATAGCCGATCATAATGATCAGCGAGACACCGAACCATCCGGCCCAGTTCGACAGGGGCATGCCGTAGTAAAAGCCGCCTCCGGGATAGGACCAGAATGTCGTCTGTGCGAAGCGGCCCATCGCCGGGTCGAGCGAAACGTCCCACAGCACCATGAAGACCGTCGCCAGCAGGATGCGCCGCCAGCGGCTCGTCGTCACCCGCTGGGCGAGGTCGAGCGAAAGTATCGACATCGCAAACCAGGACAGGGGGATGAAGTACGGTACGTGCCCGGCGATCTTAGGCCCCATCCAGGTCGTATATGCGTAGGCGCCGAACGGCACACCCGTCATCGTCCCGATCAGCTCGCTCGCCGCGCCGATCAGGCTGCCCCACGCCACGAAGAGGGTCATCCGCCGCGCACCGAGCTTCGGCCCATACATCAACACCGGCAGCACGGCCATCAGCGTCATGTAGGTCCAGGTAGGCGTCTTGACCAGGATCTCGTAATATGGGGCGAAGACGGGCAGCGACGACGGCACGGTCCGCAGCAGCAGCATGCCCAGCAAACTGAAGGCAATCGCGCCGACGTAGATCCAGAAACTGACGGCGTAGAGGCGCTCCACCAGGGAACGTGACGGTTCGGCAGGGGAGACGGCCGCGGAACGCGGTGACGAGGTACGGATGGACGCCACGGTACAGAGACGGAAGTGGACAAACGGGTGGATGAATCCCTCGGCGGAGACGATGGTACCAAGCCATGCTCGCTTCACTAGGGCACAAATCAACGAAAGAAAGCTCACCGCGGATGGCAGTTTCAGACGTTACACCATCCTCGCAAACCGTCGCGGTCCGACCGCCCGAATACTGGCCGCGGCTGGCGTACATGGCGCTCGTCCAGGCCGTAGACTGCGTCGTGCTGGCGGATACGTTCCAATATAGCCGCCAGTCCTTTCAGAATCGCGCCCGGCTTCGCAATCCGCAGGGCTGGCAGTGGATCTCGATTCCGCTCAAGGGCGGGCAGCACGGGACCGGCATCGACGAGGTACGCCTCCGCCATCACCTGCCGTGGCAGCGCACCCACCGCCGCGCTCTGCTCTATAATTACCGGACCGCCCCGTACTATCCGTATGTTGAAGATCGGCTGCATGCCGTGCTGGAGCGCGAGTGGACGCACCTCGGTACGCTCACCTGCAAGACGGTGGAGGTGCTGGCTGACGCGCTCGGGCTCAGCACGCGCATCCGTCACGCCAGCGCCCTGCCCGGCGCGCCGACCTCGATCCCGGAGGTCCTGGCGGTTCTCGGTCCCTCGACGTTGATCGTGCCGGAGCCGGTGGCCGACATCGACGCCGAGCACGCGGAGCGGTCGCGCGTCTTTCAGTTCGATCATCCGTCCTACCGGCAGAACTTCGAGGGCTTCGAGCCCGGCATGTCGGCGCTTGATCTCTTACTTAACTATGGTCCCGAGTCTGCCGGGATGCTGGCCCGCTCGACGCAGGTGAGCTCCTCGGCCCCGGAAATCACCCGCACGGAGAGCGGATAACCACGCTGCCGTTGGTAGGCTCTTGCCCATGCCCCCTCATCTTCAATTTTTATCATCACCTCTCGTTTTATGGCTGAACAAACCACCGATTCTGTAGCAACCCAGCGGTATCCCGATTGGCTCGAAAACAGCAGCAAGCAACGGGAACTGGATCGTGTCTTACTCGATCGCACCGAGGGGCCGGTCAACACCTTGCTGCAGCATCTCACTTCCGATGCCGTAATGCACCAGTATCACAGTTACGCCAACGTCGTCTCGGTGCGGCGGCTCGGATACAACGACCACGGTCCCGTGCACGCGCGGATCGTCACCTACAACGCGCTCAAAATTCTCCGTTTGCTTCACGAGGCCGAGGTCGCAACCTCGCTCGAAGACGAGGAGGTCGGGCGCTACGAAGACTCCCAGGTGGCCGTCGCGCTGGCGGGCTTTCTGCACGACATCGGGATGGGGGTGGCCCGTACGGATCACGAGTGGCATTCGATGATTCTGGCCGACAGGCAGATCCGGTCGTGCCTGGAACACGTCTACCCGGATGAGCACGACCCGATGCGGCCCGTGCTGCACGCCCTCACGCACGAGGCGATCGTCGGACACATGGCCAGTCAGCGGATTCATTCGATGGAGGCGGGCGTCGTCCTCGTCGCCGACGGCTGCGATATGGCCCACGGCCGGGCCCGCATTCCGCAGGCGCTGGAGCGCGACCCGATGGTGGGGGACATTCACCGCTTCTCCGCCAGCGCCATCCGCCGCGTCGACATCCAGCGGGGCGAGAGCAAGCCCGTCTCGATCAAGGTGACCATGGACAACGTGACGGGGCTCTTCCAGGTCGAGGAAATCCTGATGACGAAGGTCAAGGCCTCGCCCATCATGCCGCACCTGGAAGTGACGGCCATCGTCGGCGATGAAGAGCCGCGCCAGTACCTCGCGTAACAGCACGCGGCGTCGCTCACTTCGCCGTGGGGGGCAGCGGGGCCGGGCGCCGCCGATGGCGGTAGCGGCGGACGATCACCAGGCCGGCCAGGATCAGCACGCCGCCCGCGATCTGCGGCCAGGCGACGGGCTCTCCCAGAAACACGAGCCCACTCAGCAGCCCGACGACCGGCGTCACGTTGCCGTACGCCGCCGTCTGCGAGGCGCCCACTTTCCGGACGGCGCTGTTCCAGATGGCGATGGCGAGCCCCGTGGAAAGGCCGCCGGAAAACACGATGGCGAGCCAGATCCACGCGGTTACCTGCTCCCAGGCGACGGTGTCGAGGTAGGGCACGCTGAGGCCGAGCAGCAGGGGCAGCGCAAAGAGGAGCCCGAAGAACGCGATGCTGATGGGCGAGGTCGTCCGGGAGAGCGGTGTGTTGAACGCCGTGTACGTGCCCCACAGCAGCGCCGCGGCGACCATCATCACGTTGCCGAAGAGCGTCGTCGGGCCGAAGGTGACCGTCTTGGTTCCGCCCAGCACGATCACCACCACGCCCACAGCCATCGCCAGGAGACCGACGACGGCAGGCAGCCGCAGCCGCTCGAAGCCCCAGATGCGTCCTACGAGGGCCGTACTGAGCGGAGCGCTGGCCATGATGAGGGCGGCACTCCCCGCCGTCGTGTTGTTGACGCCGACGATGAAGCAGAACTGGTAGAAGAAGTATCCGAGCAGTCCCATCGCGGCGAGCTGCCAGACGCGTCCCCGCAGCGGAGCGAAGAACCCGTGCCCGCGCTGCCGCTGCCGCCACAGATAGAGCCCGCCGAGCACGGCGAAGGAAACGAGAAACCGGAAGGCATTCATCACGTGCGGATGCATCACGGCGAGCGCTGCCTTGACAACCGCAAAGTTGACGCCCCAGACGCACACGACGAACGCGAGCGCCAGATCGTACTTCAGGGACGTATCCGTCTTGGGCATTCCGAGGGGAGGGGTGCGGTCGGTGGATCAACGACGTGCGGTCCACCCGCTAAGGGATTCGAAACATACTTTAGACGCCGGGGCTGGCTTTTCGTTGTGACGGCGTCGTAGGTTATAGACAATTCGGGGCGAGTTCACAGCCATACGCGCACCATGCCGGAAGAGGAAATCACCAAGCTCTACTACGCCATCGGGGAGGTGAGCGAGATGACGGACCTCGAACCCCACGTACTCCGCTACTGGGAATCCGAGTTCGAGATGCTGCACCCCCGGAAAAATCGAGCAGGGCGGCGCGTGTACACGGAGGAAGACATCGCCATGGTGCGTCGCATCCAACACCTCTTGCGGGTCGATAAGTACACCATCGCGGGTGCGCGGCAGGTGCTCGAACGCGCCGAGGCCCCCGCGGCGTCGCAGGAGCAGCGGCAGGAACTATTAAGGCTTCGCGGATTTCTACATACGCTGTTGCAAAAGCTGGAGAATGGTGTAGACTAGGTAGCACAACATTCGGGACGTAGCGCAGCCAGGTAGCGCACTTCAATGGGGTTGAAGGGGTCGCCGGTTCGAATCCGGCCGTCCCGACCAGCACATCGCCCGGCGTCGGAGCCCTCCGGCGTCGGGTTGTTTTATGTTGTGAGGATTCGTAGCTATCGTCCCTGCCTCGTGCGCTCCGTCGCTGCGGTCCGGTCCGGGTCGGTCTCCAGCAGGCCCGGTTCCCAAAAGGGGCGGATACGTCTTATATTGCCCTACGCTGACCGTCGATCGCGCGCGATCTCGATCTGTGGCGTCCCGGCGTCGGATCGTCGGCGTGCGTTATATTGACGCACGGACCAGGCCCTGCCGCCGCCGCGTCTCGTCTGCATCTCCTTCTCTCACAAGCTGCCCACCGATATGTCTGAGGCACCATCTCCCTCGTCTGGTCAGCGCTTTGCGCACGACCTGCATCGCATCCGGGAGGATCGGGACGTCTCACTGGAGGAGTTGCACGAGGAGACCAAGATTCCGCTCGGGCTGCTGGAGCAGTTCGAGGCGTCGGGCCTGTTCGATCATCCGATGTTCAACCGGGTCTATCTGCGTTCACTGGTTCGCACGTACGCCCGGAAGGTGGGTCTGCCCATCGACATGGCGCTCGACATGCTCGATCACGCCCTGTCCGGCGACTATGCCGGCGAACTGGCGGCAGAATACTTCGGGGAGTCCGTCGAGACGACGGCTACTTCCGCCAGCGAGGAGGCGACCGCGCCGCCCGATGACGACGAAGCGTCCGCCGCCCCGGCGGCCTCAGAGGACGAGGACGCCCCGCCGGAGGAAGGCAAGGCTGTGACGGAAGCGGGCGAGCCGCCTGCTGCCCGAAAAACGCCCCCCATGGCGCGCACGGTGGACGACGTCGCAGCCTCGCCCGGCGACCCCAAACCCCCGCCTGCGCCCGTCAGGACGCCCCACAGCGGCATCCGTCGCCAGTGGATCATCGGCGGGGCCGTCATTATGCTGCTCATCGCCCTCATCGTCGCGATCGTGATGATGAGCGGAGACGAGGATTCGCGCCAGGACGCGTCGTCCGCGCCTGCTGACGATACCGTGACCACGTCGGCGCAGGAGGCGGTGCCGCTGGATGCCCCCACACTGCCCCGTACCGAGGCAACCGTCGGCGACACGCTCGATGTGCTCGTGGTGGCTGCCGACGAGCCCATCCAGGGCATTCGCATCACGCGCGACGGGGATGTGCGTCGCCCGTACTGGATCGAGCAGGGCGAGGCCTTATTCGTGCCAGTTCGTCAACGCATCGTCATCGAACGAGGTCTCGACGCAATCGCCTTGTACGTGGAAGGGTATCCCTATCCCGTGGCCGAGCGGGCGGAGGACGACGCGGACCGACTCGTCATCACCCGGAAGGACGCGGAGGCCTTTCTGGAACGGCAGAGTGGGTCTCCCAGCCTCCCCGAGGTGCCCACCGATACCGTTGCCATGCCGCCCAGCGCTTCTCCCTGACGCGCACCGCGATCGCGTGTTCATCCGATACCCGCCCTTTGCACCAAGACCCTGGCCCCACCTATGACGCTCGTCGACGACACGCGGGCTCTCCAGCGTGTACTACGGAAGACCGACGTGGCGGCGCTGCCGCTCGACGACGCAGAGAACCTGGCTGACCGATTGCGGGAGGTCGTCCGTGCGCATGCCCGCCGGTACTACGTGCAGGATGCGCCCGTCATCAGCGACGCCGAGTACGACCAGCTCTTTCAGGCCCTCCAGCAGCTCGAAGCCGCCCATCCGTCGCTCCGGCATCCAGATTCACCCACGCACCGCGTCGGGGGCGAGCCGCTGGACCGATTCGAGAAGGTGCGCCACCGGGAGCCGATGCTTTCGCTCTCGAATGCGTTCGATGCGGACGATGTGCGCGCCTGGTACGACCGGTGTCTGCGCGGACTGGCCGACCGGCTGGACGAGGGCGAGCGGCCCGCCGTGACGGTCGAGCTCAAGATCGACGGTGTGGCGGTGGCCGTGACGTACGAGGAAGGACGGATGCGCGTCGCTGCCACCCGCGGCGATGGGGAGGTGGGCGAGAACGTCACGCGCAACGTCCGCACCATCCATAGCATCCCGCTGCGTCTGCCCGCTCGCGCTACCGATGATGCGCCAATGGTGCCCGAGCGGCTGGAAGTCCGGGGCGAAGTCTACATGCGCGAGAGTGAGTTCGACGCCCTGAACGCTCGACTCGGCGAGGCCGAGGAGAAGCTGTTCGCGAATCCGCGGAATGCCGCAGCGGGCAGCCTTCGCCAGCTCGATCCGTCGGTCACGGCCCAGCGTCCCCTGCGGTTTTTCGCCTACGGCATCGGCCCGACGACGGGGTCTTTGCCCTCGTCCCAGTTCGAACAACTCCAGTGGCTGCGACGCCTCGGACTGCCGGTCAACGACCACGTCGAACGCTTCGACGACATCGAAGCCGTTATTGCATTTTGCGAACACTGGACGGCGCACCGCGATGACACGGCGGGGGAGTGGGCGCTCGATTACGAAATCGACGGCGTGGTGCTGAAGATCGATGATCTCGCGTTCCAGGATGCCCTCGGCGCCATCTCGAACGCGCCGCGCTGGGCCGTCGCGTACAAGTTTCCGGCGCGCGAGGCGACGACGCGGCTGAACGACATCTTTATCAACGTCGGGCGGACGGGCGCCGTGAAGCCCGAAGCCGCGCTGGAGCCCGTGGAGATCGGCGGCGTCACGGTGTCCCAGGCGACGCTGCACAACGAGGATTATATTCTGCAGCGCGATATCCGGATCGGCGACACCGTGGTCGTCAAGCGAGCAGGCGACGTCATCCCGCAGGTCATCAAGCCGGTCGTGGAGGCGCGCACGGGCGACGAACAGCCGTGGGCGATGCCCGCACACTGTCCGTGTTCCGTCCACAGCGAGCTGGTTCGCCTGCCGGAGGAGGCCGATTATTACTGTGTGGATGCCGAGTGCCCGACGCAGTTCAAGCGGCTGCTGGAGCACTTCGCGTCGCGGGGCGCGATGGACATCGAGGGGCTGGGCGAAAAGCTGGCCCGCGCGCTGCCCGAGGCCGGACTGGTGGAGCATCTGCCGGATCTGTACCGCCTGACGGAGGACGACCTGGTGCACCTGGACGGCTTCGCAGAGAAACGGGCCCAGAACTTGCTGGCGGCCATCGACGCGTCCCGGTCCCGCCCGCTGAGCCGACTGCTCTTCGGCCTGGGCATTCGCCACGTGGGCCAGGACGCCGCTGAGCGGATCGTCGGCGCGTTTGCCTCGCTGGCTGCGCTGGCCGAGGCCACGGTGGAAGACCTGGAGGCGATCGACGGGATCGGTCCCATCACGGCGGAGTCCGTCGTCGACTGGTTTCGGCTGGAGGACAACCGCCATATCGTCGAGCAACTGCGGGATCTCGGCGTCAACACCGAACGCACCGAGGCCGAGACGCCTCCGGCGCCAGAGGAGGCTCCCTCGGCGGTGCTCGACAAGACGTTCGTGCTCACCGGATCGCTGCCCTCGATGACGCGGAGCGAGGCCAAGCGGCGCATCAAGCAGGCCGGAGGCACCGTGACGAGTAGCGTCAGCGGCAACACGGATTACCTCGTTGCGGGGGAGAATCCGGGCTCCAAATTTGACGACGCCCAGGAACGCGGCATCCCCATCCTGTCGGAAGACGACCTGCTAGCACTGCTGGACGCCTGACGCGCACGCGGCCTCCACGGCCATCGCCTGTTACCATCCCTCTCATTGCCCAACGCCGGGCTGCCCATGCTTACGACGCTCGATTACGCCGTTATTGCAATATATCTGATCGGCGTGGCTGCCTTCGGCATCATCGCGGGCGGGCGGCAGAAAGACACGACGGATTACTTTCTCGGCGGGCGAGATCTGCCGTGGTGGGCCGTCTGCTTCTCCGTCGTGGCGACGGAAACGAGCACCCTCACGGTCATCGGCATCCCCGCCGTGGCCTACCTCGGCTCACTCACGTTTCTGCAGCTCACCTTCGGCTACCTCCTCGGGCGCATCGCGGTGAGTGTGGTGATGCTCCCTCGGTACTTCGAGGGAGAGCTCACGACGGCCTACGCCTTTCTGGGCGAGCGCTTTGGCGACCGGATGCGGGGTGCGGCGTCGCTTACCTTCCTCGGCACCCGCCTGCTCGCCGATGGCGTGCGCCTCTTCGCGACGGCCATCCCGCTGCGCGTCATCGCGGATGCGGCCGGGCTCTCGTTCACCTACGTAGAAATCATCGCGGCGATCGGCATCATCACGATCATCTATACGCTCATCGGCGGCATCAAGGCGGTCGTGTGGATGGACGTCGTCCAGATGCTGATTTACCTCGGCGGTGCGGTCTGGGCCATCGTCGTGTTGCTCGGAGCCGTGCCCGATGGCAGCTGGGCGGAGGCCGTGGCCGCCGGGAAGACGCAGGTGCTGGACCTGGGCGCCGGGGAGTCGCTCTCGCAGTGGCTCACGCAGCCGTACGCGTTCATCACCGCCGTGCTGGGCGGCGCCATCTTCTCGATGGCCTCGCACGGGACGGACCAGCTCATCGTCCAGCGCATCCTGACGACGCGCACCCTGCGGGACGGTCAGAAAGCGCTCATCGGCAGCGGCGTGCTCGTGATGGTGCAGTTTGCCCTGTTTCTGGTGGTCGGCCTGCTCCTGTGGATGCACTACGATGGGGCGACGCTGGAGGCCCTCGGCCTGACGCGGGGCGACGAGCTGTTTCCGAAGTTCATCATCGAAGGGTTGCCCGCAGGGGTCTCGGGGCTGGTGCTGGCTGGCATCGTGGCGGCGGCGATGAGTACGCTCTCGTCGTCGCTCAACTCGCTGGCGTCCTCGTCCATGCTGGACCTGTACGAGCGCTGGCGCGGCGAGGCGGTGCCGCAGGGAACAGCACTCACCGTCTCGCGCGGACTCACCCTGTTCTGGGGCATCATCCTGATCGGCTTCGCCAGCCTGTTTCGGTCGCAAGAAAACCCGGTGGTCGAGTTGGGACTCGCCATCGCCTCGTTTACCTACGGCGGGCTGCTCGGCGCTTTCGTTCTCGGCCTCGTCAACCGTCGCATCGGGCAGACGGCGGCGCTCGTCAGCTTCCTGGGCACCATTGCCGCCATGGTCGTGATTATCCTGGGCGTCTGGTACAGTCCCGTGGAGGGCTGGATGTTCGCCTTTCAGCCCGATCCGGCCCAGGTCGAAGCGCTCGACATGCGCCCGATCGGATGGCCGTGGTACACGGTGATCGGCGTGGTGCTTACCTTGTGCGTCGGATCAATCCTAAGCCTGCGGCATAGGCACCGACACCCGGCAACGTAACGGACTGTCACTTCTGGCGGGCGGCGATGCGGTCGTCATCGCAACTCCCGTCCCACCATACCGGCTTCACTATCTGAGACGTCATGGGCCTTTTCGACGCATTCAGTCGGAGCCGGGGGCGTGCCCGTCCCGTCGGTCAAAATCTGGAGCGCGGCACGCAGGACGAGCACAAGCAGCGCCGCCGCAACCGCCTCGTCAAGGGCAGCATCCTGGCGCTCCTGGTGGTGCTGACGGTGCTGGCATTTCCGCGCAGCGACTTCTTCCAGTACACGGTTCAGGTCGGCGACGACTGGCGGCAGGAGACCTTGCGCGCTCCCTTCGAGTTCGCCATCTACAAGAGCGAGGAGACGCTGCAGGAGGAGCGGCAGGCCGTTCGGGAGACGGTGCCGCCGTTCTTCCGCGACGTGCCGGACGCACAGAGCCGCCTCACGGCCAACCGTGACACGGTGGAGCAGCAGCTCGACCGCGTCTTCCAGGCGTACGAGGACTATCTGCGCAACCAATCGCGCGGCCGCACCGATCAGGCCATCGAAGACTCGCTGCGCTACATGCAGCTGCGCCGGACGGCCTGGCCCAAGTTGAACGCGGAGCAGTGGCAGCGGCTGCTGATGGATTACGTGGAGCGTGTGCCCGGACTCACGTCCCGCTCCCGCACGGTGCCCGACGACACGCCCCTCGTGGATCAGCTGTTGCAGGATGCGTGGGAGTACGGCTCCCTCATCATCCGGCAGGGCGTCCTCGACGTGCCGCGCGACACGATCCAGGCCGAGGAGATCATCGTCCGCAACCAGCGTGAACTCACCGAGCGGCGCGTACAGAAAGACAACGTCTACGGGCAGAACGAGGTCTATACCGCCGCGCAGGACTACTTCAGCCGGGAGTACCCGGACCAGCCCCAGCTGGTCAACCTGGCCACGTCGTTTCTGCGCTCCATCTTCGTCTCGTCGCTCGAATACATGAAAGGCGAGAGCATGGAAGCCTGGCAGCGGGCGGCCAATGGCATCTCGCCCACGCGGGGCAAGGTGGCCCGGGGTGACGTCATCGTCCGGCAGGGCCAGACTGTCACGCCGGAGATCAAGCGTAGGCTGACGTCGCTCGAACGCGTCCAGGAAGAACGCAGCGGCCCGTCCATCCTCTGGAAGCGCACTACGGGCCAGCTCCTGTTGACGCTGGCCACGTACCTGATCTTCTTCCTGTACCTCTTCGTCCTACGGCGCAACGTCTTTACCGACAACAGCCGCATCCTGCTGATCGCCATCCTCTTCGGCATCATCATCGGCCTGTTTGCCGTTGGGGTGCGGTTGCCGGGGCAGGCCATCTACGCCGTGCCGGTCGCCATCGTGTCGGTCGTGCTCACCGTCATGTTCGACTCGCGGATCGGCCTGTTCGGGACGCTCACGCTGGCCATCATCGCCGGCCTGCTCCTCGGCTACAACTTCGAGTTCACCATCGCCACCCTCTTCGCGGGCACGCTGGGCGTCTTCAGCGTGCGGGACATCAAAAACCGGGGGCAGTTCTTCCTCAGCGCGGGCATCGTGTTCGTCGGGTATCTGTTCATCCTGGGCGCCTCGTGGCTCCTGCTGAACCGCGTACCGCCGTCGTTCGGCAGTCAGATTCTGATGGTGGGCATCAACTCGTTCCTGCTGATTCTGGCGTATCCGCTGCTGTGGGTCTTCGAGCGGGCCTTCGACATCACGACGGATCTGACGCTGCTCGAACTTTCAGACACGAACCGGCCGCTGCTCAAAGAGCTCAGCCTGCGCGCCCCGGGCACTTTCAACCACTCGCTCCAGGTGGCAAACCTGGCAGAGGCCGCCGCCGCCGCCATCGGGGCCAACGCGCTGCTCACGCGGGTCGGTGCGCTCTACCACGACATCGGCAAGATGCTGAAGCCGGAATATTTCGTCGAAAACCAGCGCCCGGGCGACAATCCACACGACCAGCTCAAGCCGCGCATGAGCGCCCTGATCATCGCGAGCCACGTAAAGGAAGGGCTCGAAATGGGGCGGCAGTATACCCTGCCGAAGCGGGTGCTGGACTTCATCCCGATGCACCACGGGACGACGCGCATCGAGTATTTCTACCGCAAGGCCGTCGATGATCGGTCGGAGGGAGCTCCGGAGATCCTGGAGTCCGAGTTCCGGTATCCGGGACCGCGCCCCAACTCGAAAGAGACGGGCATCCTGATGCTGTCGGACGGCGTGGAAGCGGCCAGCCGCAGCCTCTCGGAGCCGACGCACAAGCGGCTGGAGACGCTGATCGACATGATCGTGAAGGCGCGTATCGAGGATGGGCAGCTGGACGACACCGACCTGACGTTCCGGGATCTGACGCAGATCAAGCAGACCTTCCTGTCGCTGCTGCTGGGCATCTACCACGTGCGCGTCCGCTATCCCGATCAGGACGCAGAAGACGAGGGGCCGCCGGAGACGAAGCCCGAGCAACGGGCATCGCAACAGGAGAAGCCTGAACGCGCCGAGGATGGAGACCTCGACGAGCCCGAAGGTCACGTGCCTGCGTCCATCGAGGCGCTGCGGGAGCAAGGCCTGGTAGGCATCCCGGAGCACAGCATCGCGAGTCCCTCCCCAGCGGACGAAGCGGGCGAGGCTGATCAGGACGATTCTGAGGCTGAACCGCCGGACGCCGAGCGTGTGGATGGCCGGAAAACGTCGGACGCAACGCCCCCTGCAGCGACGGACGCCGACAACGCGCCGACCGACGGCGCTCGGGATGAGCCATCCACGACCGAGGGTGCCGAGCGCAACGGCGCTGACAAGTCGGAGCAGCCTGACGCCAAATCCGACCGGCGCGACGAAAAGGACCAGTAATACCAACTCCGGGTAATGAGTTGGTGTATGGAGGTTTGAAAGTGTGAAAGGTTGGAGGAGCGTCACGTCCATACGTCCATACCTACGCACTTCCACCCCCCAAATCCGGCTTCGCGGGGCTACGTCATACCACAATGGTTCAGCCGGATTTGGTATAATACCCCGGGTTGTGGAGTAAAGCTGAATCAGCGTGTTGGTGTCCGAATCCTGGTGTCGTACGTCGTGATGCGTGGTGCGTGATGGGCATAGGCTATCGCTCCAGCAGCTCCTTATCACGCATCACGCAATACGCATTACGTTCTCAGCGACACGGACCACGCCCGGCGAAAACGGTATAAGCCCTCCCTCACGCCGCGTTCAGCTCGGCAAAAACTCGCGCAGCCGTGCGATGGACTCCTTGATGACGGCCTCAGCGACCTCCGCGTGCTTGTGGTCGGTGTCGAGGAGTGGGAGCAGGCGGGGACGGCAGGCCGGCGTGTAGAGCAGGATGTCGGATTGTTCGACGAAGGACCCCAGCTTGGGGCGGCCCGCGTGGATGGAGGTGGCCATCATCTGGCCGGAGAACGACGTCTGACGGCGAATGGCTTGTGTGAGCGGTTGGATAGCGTCCGGGTACTGCGTGACGAGGCCGAGCGTCTGGCTGGGCAACAGGTGAGCGATGGCATCCAGGACCTCGGGCGGGAGGGAGGTGATGACTCCGAGCGCATCAGCACGGGGCACGTCGGACCGTACGGCTTCCAGATCCGGGTAGGGGGTCAGCAGGAAATCGGCATCCCGGTGGCGGTCGAGTTCATCTAGCGTCGCCGCGGTGATGGTCTGATGCAGCGTCGTGGTCAGCTGCTGGGCGACCTGTTCCGCCAGCTCGCGATAGCGCGCCGCGAAGACGACTTTCGGACCGGCCGCCTGCGTGGAGAGGGCAGAGAACTGCTCCTGAAACAGGTACTCGATCTCGGTCTCGCGCAGGCCGAGGGCAATCAGCCGCTGCAGCGCCTCCCGGACCACGGCGGCGCCGCGCTCGATGCGTTCGCCCTTGCCGAGGGGCGTCCGCTCCCGCACGATATAGCCCCGCCCGACCTGCGCCTCCAGCAGCCCTTCACGCTCCAGCTGCTGATACGCCTTGCGGATAGTGTGGAACGAGACGCCGACTTCCTTTGCTAGGGAGCGGGTCGAGGGCAGGGTGTCGTCCACCGCAAACCGCCCGCTTGCGATCTGGTAGCGCAACTGCTCTGTGAGCTGCTCGTGTACCGGCGTACTCGATTCCCGGTCGACCTGGATCATCTCAGTCAAAGTCCGAGCAGCTCATGAAATAATGGCACCGTGGGCACCGGTACTTGCAGCCCCTGTTGTGCAGGCGCGCGCCGCAGTTGGGGCAGTAGTCCCAGTAGTTCTGGGGCGTCTCCTGCTTGCTCCCTGAGGGCTCGGAGGCAGTTCGCGGCGGTGGGGACGTCGTGGACGTACGGGCGGGCATGTCCTCGGGCATGGCGCTGTGGGGAGCGGATTGGTGCGGCGGTGGAATGAGATGGCTCAGGAGGAGACCTGGTAGGTCACCGTCTGGGGCTGGCGGGCAGCACGGAGGGCTTCCAGCAAGACGTCGGCGTTGGGCCAGTGGCGGCGTGGGAGCTCGTACGTAGCGTCGCCCAGGGCCAGCACCAGGGTGGACGCCCCCGTGCGCAGCTCATAGATCGGCTGCCAGTCAGGCGACGCCGTCGGGGCGCGGAGCACTTGACTCACCGTCCGCACCGCAGCCGCGCCGGAACGCACGTGTACCTCCGCGATCGTCCCAAAGAGCTGGAAGAGCGTCCAGGCCATCGCCAGCGCGAGCGCCAGCGGAAACCCGACCGTCAGAAACGGCAACACGGCGAATCCTTCCAGCACGGCGATCAGCGCCCCGACCATGACGGGCAGCATGCAGATGGCGATGGGCTGCACCAGGGTCGATGCCACCACCCAGGCCCGATCGTTCGACCCCGGGTGGTGGCGGCTCCGGAAAACATGATGCGGCGCGGTGGTCGTCATGCGATGGACCCCGACGGATAGGTGCGATGCCTGCTCTGGACTCAGGTGCTAGGCGGAGTGCAGCGCCGTTTCCGGCTGCTCCTGCGCGTCGGTCTCCGGCGCGGCGTCCGGGCCCAGAAACGGGTAGCGATAGTCTGTCGCGGGCACGAACGTCTCCTTGATCGAGCGAGCGGAAACCCAGCGTAGCAGGTTCATCTTCGAGCCCGCCTTGTCGTTCGTCCCGGACCCGCGCGCGCCGCCGAACGGCTGCTGCCCGACGACGGCGCCGGTCGGCTTGTCGTTGATGTAGAAGTTGCCCGCAGCGTCCACCAGGGCGTCACTCGCCCGGTCGACGGCCGCCCGATCCCGGGCGAAGACCGCGCCGGTGAGGGCATACGGCGAGGTGTCGTCGATGAGATCCAGCACCTCGTCGAAGTCGGCGTCCGGGTAGACGTAGATCGTCACGACCGGGCCGAAGATTTCCTCCCGCATCGTCGTGTATTTCGGGTCGTCGACCAGCAGCACCGTCGGCTCGATGAAGTAGCCGGTGTCGTCCGCGTAGGACCCGCCGTAGAGAATCTCCACGCCGTCGTCCTCCCGCGCCTGGTCGATATACGACGTGATGTCGTCGAAGGCGCTCTGATCGATGACGGCGTTGATGAAGTTGGTGAAGTCTTCGGGCGAGCCCATGGTGAGGTCGTCCAGCATCTGCCCGAGCTTCTCGTTGATCTCGGGCCAGAGGGACGCAGGCAGGTAAATGCGGGAGGCGGCGGAGCATTTCTGCCCTTGATATTCGAACCCGCCCCGCACGATGGCGGTCGTCACGGCATCCACCTCCGCCGACGGATGCGCCACGATGAAGTCCTTCCCGCCCGTCTCGCCCACGATCCGCGGATAAGAACGGTACTGGCTGATGTTGTTGCCGATGGTCTTCCACATGTACTGAAACGTCCCGGTCGAGCCGGTGAAGTGGAGCCCGGCCAGGTGCGGCGACGCGAAGGCCGGGTCGCCCACGTCGGCGCCGCGTCCCGGCACCATGTTGATGACGCCCGGCGGCAGGCCGGCCGCTTCGAGCAGCTTGTAGAAGAAGTACGCCGAATAGACGGAGGACGTCGCGGGCTTCCAGAGCACCACGTTGCCCATCAGCGCGGGCGCGGTCGGGAGGTTGCCCTGGATCGAGGAGAAGTTAAACGGCGTGATGGCGAAGACAAACCCTTCCAGCGGGCGGTACTGCATCTGATTCCACTGGCCGCGCGGGGAGTAGGGCTGGTCCCGGTAGATCTGCTCCATGAAGTACGCATTGAACCGGAAAAAGTCGATCATCTCGCAGGCCGCGTCGATCTCCGCCTGATACGCATTTTTGCTCTGCCCCAGCATCGTGGCGGCGTTCAGCGTATCGCGCCACGGTCCGGCCAGCAGGTCAGCCGCCCGCAGAAAGATGGCGGCGCGATCCGTCCAGTGCATGTTGGCCCACGCCGCGCGGGCATCCAGGGCGGCGTCGATGGCCTCTTGCACCTCGTCGCTGCCGCAGAGATGCAACGTACCCAGCGTGTGGTCGAGGTCGTGGGGGGGGCGGACCGGCTTGGTCGTGCCGGTGTGGACGGCCTCCCCTCCGATAAATGCCGGAATTTCGAGGTGCTGATCGCGAAGTTCGGCCAGGCGCCGTTGCAGACTGCGGCGCTCGCTCGTGCCGGGGGCGTACGAACGGACGGGCTCGTTGGTGGGACGCGGAAGCTCAGTGATGGTGTTGTTCATCGGTCGCGAAGGGGGTGAATCGGAAGAGCAGGGTGGATGTCGTCGGGAGACATCTACCCTACTAGTTCGAACCATATCGAGTTCTCCATCAGCGCGAGGGGCCGAATTCGCCCCGGATGGCTCGATGCGATAGGAATCAGGTTGCTCCCGTTAAAGGAATTACATACACTTACCGATACCAATACCGTATGTCTGGCCGGGCCACTCCTTTCAATTAGAGCGTACCTCGAATAGCATGGAAACGCGCCACGAACAGCAAGACTCGACCAACCCACAGCGAAAAGGGCTATCCGACATTATTCGTGAGGGCAAGAGTGAATCGCTAAACCGCGCGAAGGATGCCCTCAAGCGACGGCTCATGCAGACCCTCATGCAGCAGGTGCTGGATGAGATGGAGCAGGACGCCGACGAGGTTGCTCAGCAGGCGATGGAGCAGCTCCAGGACGAGGACGACGTGCTCGCCGATCTCAAGGAGCAACTCAAGACCCAGCTCCTCGCCCAGATCATGGAGGAAGCCATCGCCGAAATCGATGAGGAGGTGGCTGGCGGCGAAGACGGGGCAGAAGGAGATCCTGCGGATGACGCCAGCGATGACGCTTCCGGCATGGCGTTGTTCGGCGAGTCGACCCACGACGAGGAGACGTTCGCCGAGCCCGGTGAAGCCGATGCCGAGCCGACCGGAGGCGCCCTCGACGCTGAGGAGCCGTCCGAGGAGTCCGGCGAGGACGAAGAGTTCGCCGATGAGTTCGAGTCTGCTGAGGACGAGGAGCGCCCGGAAGCATCGGCCGACACGGCCTGGACCTGGAATGAGCCTGCGACGCCCGCGGAGGAAGCGGGGGAAGAGGACGCTGATGACGACCCGGAGTTGGAAGAGAGCCCGGTGGAGCCGTTCGGCGATCAGCTGGACGATGCGCCTCCGGCCGAGGACGACACGCTGCCCGAGGTCGAGCCGAGCGCTCCCGTCGAAGTCGACCTGGAAGCTGCGGAACCCGACGACGATCCGGTCGCAGATCCCGAGACGCTGGACGACGATGATACGATTCTCTCGCCCGAGATTGAAGAGGACGACGCGACGCCGCGCATGGATCTCGACGCGCCCCAGGACGCCACGACGGAGGATGCCGATGCGGCCTACCTCGACGATGCCTTCAACGAGTGGGCCGACCCCGGGGAGGAGTCCGTGGACGACGACTTCTTGAAGCACGACTTTTCCGGCTCGGAGGCATCGGCGCAACCCACGGGGGGCGACACCGCGCCGTTCAAAGACATCGACGAGTTCGACTCGGCCCTGGCCTTCGACGATGAGGTGCCGCCCGTAGAGGACAGCGACGCCGAGGGCGATGACGTTCCCGACCCGACCTCAGCGTTCTCACTCAAGGAATACGAAGTGGCCGACTTCAGCCCGGACTGGGGGGAGGAGGGCAGCGCGGACGACCCGGAGACGGGCGTCGAGACCCATCCCGCCGTGGATGAGCCGGTCGCCTGGGAAGAGACGTTCCATGAGCCTGCCGTCGCTGAAGAAGATGGGCTCGCGTATTACGTATACGGCATCGTCGCCTCCGACCAGGATCTGCCGGACGAGGCGTTTCCGCAGGGGGGCATCGACGAAGACTATCCCATCTTCATCGTCCAGGAAGGCGGGTTGCGCGCGCTCGTGAGCCGCGTGCCGGCGGAGACCTACGAACCGCAGGCCCTGCAGGAGCGCATGGATCAGGATGCCTGGGCGCAGTCACACGTCCGCCGCCACGAGCACATCCTGGAGCAACTGATGCAGTACTCCGCCCTCGTGCCGATGCAGTTTGGGACGGTCTACCCGTCGGAGATCGCGCTCCGCGATATGCTGCGCGACCAGCAGGCCACGTTCAGCGAGACGCTGGGCCGCCTCGAAGGGACGCAGGAATGGTCCCTTACCATCCGGTGCGACGTCGAACTGCTCCGCCGTGAGGTCATGGAGGATAGCACGAAGGTGCAGGACCTTCTGCAAGACATGCGCAGCAAGCCGCGCGGCGTCGCCCAATTCATCAAGAAGAAGATGGTCGT
Organism: Bacteroidota bacterium; assembly: GCA_009908885.1. Lineage (GTDB taxonomy): Bacteria > Bacteroidota > Rhodothermia > Rhodothermales > JAAAOL01 > JAAAOL01. The sequence continues at coordinate 58,199 of JAAAOL010000315.1, forward strand.
GGCCATTCACGACGAGGTGCAGGAGCGGCAGGAAGACTGCGTCGATTCCAGCCACGAGGCCATCTCCAACTTCGCCGAAGACGTTCGCGTCAAGACTACTCTGGACGACGAGGACGACGCGGCGCCGGTCCACGCGGCGTCCTACCTGGTGCGCAAGCCCGACGAGGGCGACTTCATGGGCGAGGTGGAGCGCCTGCGCGGCATCTACGGCCATCAGGGCTTCACCTATGAAGTCTCCGGACCCTGGCCGCCGTACTCGTTCGCGGAGTCGCCACTGACCCCGTCGGCGGCGCTCGAAACGGAAGACGCCGACTCCCTGGATGCCTGATGGCATTCCCCTACGCTGTATGGCCTCCTGAAGCCCTCGCCGTCGCGCATGGCGAGGGCTTTTCTGTGCAGATTCTCTGCTCGTGGAACTTCGTGTGGTGCCGGGGATCTTTCCGGAGGCCCTCACCGACGCTCTCCGCCGCTGATCGCCAACATAGTCTTCCCTCGTGGCACGCTTCGAACGATTTGTAGCCGCACGGTACTTTCGCCGCGCTGAGGGCCGCGAGGAGGGCCGTCGCTTCCTGCGGTTCATCACGTACGTGGCCGTCGGCGGGGTGGCTGTCGGCGTGGCGGCTCTGCTGCTGGCGCTCTCGATCGTCCGGGGATTCAGCCAGGAAATCGAAGCCAAGATCGTCGGCTTCGGAGCACACATCCAGGTCGAAAGCTTCCGGGACGCTCCGCTGGAGGACGCAAACCGGCTGGAGGACAGTCTCTCTCGGCTTGAAGGCGTCACCGAGGTCGCGCCGGTCATCACCGAGTTCGTCCTGCTGCGTCGTTCCGAGCAGTCGATCGACGGGGCCGCGCTCTGGGGGACGGAGGCGCTCCCGCGCTACCTCGAAGATCAACTCGTCGAGGGCACCTCGTCCATCGATCGGACGGAGGAGGGGCGGCCGACACTCATCATCGGGGAAGAGCTCGCGCGGCTGCTCGGGGCGGAGGTCGGAGACACCATCACCGCCTTCTCGATGCGTCCGAGCGAACACCGGGGGCGATTGCTGCAGCGTCCCCGGGTGGCGCAGTTCGTGGTCCGGGGCATCTATGAAACCGACCTGGCCAATTTCGACGAATTGTATGTGTTTACCGACGTGCCGACGGCACGCACCTTGCTCGGCTATGCAGACGACGAGGTGACGCGGTTCGATCTCACCCTGCAGGACGTGGAACGCGCGGACCAGACGGCCCGCTCGATCGAGGAAACGTATGGCTTTCCCGTGATGGCACGCACCATCTATCAGGTCTATCAGGGACTCTTCGCCTGGGTCAATCTGCAGGAAAGTATCATCCCACTGGTCATCAGCGTCATCATCATCGTGGCCGCGTTCAACATCGTCGCCACGCTCCTGATGATCATCCTCGAAAAGACCCGCGAGATCGGCATCCTGTCCGGCATGGGCGCCTCTCAGCGTTCGCTGCGACGCCTCTTTCTGTGGCTGGGCCTGTACGTAGGGAGCATCGGAACGGGACTCGGCGTGCTGACTGCACTCGGATTGGCGCTCCTACAGCAGCGGTACGCGCTGATCCCGCTTCCGAGTGAGGCCTACTACATGACGTCGGCGCCGATCGCGCTGAACCCGCTGGATTTCGTCGCCGTGGCCGCCGGAGCCGTCGTGCTGTGCGTCCTGGCCTCGTACATTCCCGCGCGCGTCGCCTCCCGCATCGAGCCTCTCCGTGTCATCCGCTTCCAGTGACCCGGTGCACTTGTCATCGAAATTACGTTTTTGAAAGAGCCCAATATGCAAATTTAAGACTACACCACTGATCATTCCACACCAATGATGCGATATGGCCATCGAACGAGGACAACCAGCTCCCGAGTTTAAGCTCTATGACGACCAGCGAGAGGCGTTTCGCCTGTCGGACTACCACGGGGAGAAGCCGGTGCTGTTGCTGTTTTTTCCCGGTGCGTTTACGAGCGTCTGCACTACTGAACTCAACACGGTCAACAATGAACTGGAGGAGTTCGGCGGGGCCGACGCACAAATCGTCGGGATCTCGACGGACTCTCCGTTCGTGCTCAACGAATTCAAAAACGTGCACAAATTGCAGTTCCCGCTGCTGAGCGATCACGACGGTTCGGTCAGTGCCACCTACGGGGCCAAGTACGATAACGATTTCACGGACATGCGACTGGATCGGATCTCCAAGCGGGCCGCGTTCGTCATCGACGAGGAAGGCATCGTTCAGTACGCAGAGGTATTGGAGAATGCGGGCAAGATGCCCGACTTCAACGCGATCAAGCAGGTGTTGCAGGACGTCAGCGCATGAGTACGTCGTCGATCACGATCGAGGTGTTGCTATTCAGTGTGCTGCGTGAGCGGGTGGGGGCTGGACACGTGGAAGTGACCGTGCCCGCTCCGACCACCGCGCGGGGCGTGCTGGAGGCTGTCGTGGAGGCCTACCCGTCCGTGGCTGACTACGAGCGGGTGGTCCGCATCGCCGTGAATCAGGAGTATGTGACCGATGAGGCGCCCGTGCAAGCAGGCGATGAGGTGGCGCTCATCACGCCGGTAAGCGGCGGATGAGCGGCGACCCGGTCCGCAGAGGCAGGACGTAGACGTGTTATAATGCCGTTATTGCAAATAAAAACCATGTCCAATGCAACCACATGGATCCAATTGCAGGAAACTCCACTGAGCGTCGATGACGCAGCCTCCTTCTTGTACACCCCCGCGGCCGGGGGAGTGGATCTGTTCATCGGCACTACGCGCCAGTGGACCGACAGCAAGGAGACCCTCAAGCTCGAATATGAGTGCTACCCGGCCATGGCCCGGGCTGAAATCGAACGGCTGTTGGCAGAAGCCCAGGC
>JAAAOL010000021.1 GCA_009908885.1 Bacteroidota bacterium
GGATCGAGGCGTAGCCGTAGCTACGGCGAGATCCGGGAACGCTGGCCGGCGCCGCCAGCGACGCACGGACTGACCAAGAGATGGCTGGATGGTGCACTAGCTCACGGGTTCTGCCCTCGCTCCGTGCCATGACGAACCCTTGCATCGCCGCCTGTGTTAAAGTTCAACACAGCTCGAACGAACCCGCACCGTGATCATGCGCAAGACCGTATCTATCAGCCTTCCCAATGCGCTTAAGGGCCAGCTCGATGAAGCCGCCCAAGAGGAAGGACTCTCCCGCAGCGACGTGGTGCGCCAAGCGCTGAGCGACTACCTGTTCATCCGGCGTTTTCGACGACTGCGCGCTCGCATGATGAGCCGCGCTCAGGCGCAGGGCATCTTCACCGACGAGGATGTCTTCGAGCAGGTATCGTGAGACTCACGCTCGACACGAACGTCCTCATCGCGGCCTTCATCTCGCGCGGCACGAGCCACGAGCTCTTCGAACACGTCGTGCGGCATCACGAGCTGGTGCTTTCGCCGTTTATCGTCGGGGAATTTCGTCGCATCTTGCGAGACAAGTTCGGGATGCCTGCGGGCGACGTGGCCGAGGCTACCGCCCTCCTGCACGAGCGTGCCGAGATTGTCGCCCCCGAGCCCTTGCCCGAACTGGTATGCCGGGACGCTGACGATGACGAGGTGCTGGCGACGGCCCGCACAGGTGGGTGCATCTGCCTTGTGACGGGCGACAAGGATCTCCTCGTGCTGGACGCATACGACGGCATCGCCATCGTCTCGCCGCGCGACTTCTGGGCGTTCGAGGCCCACTCATGATTGGACGCATTTCGCCATACGGTGCCGGAGTCATCATCGCCGGGGTGCTGCTCCTGGCTGGGCTTCTGGATCTGCCGTCCTATCGCTTCTACCAGTTGCAGCGCCTCGTCGTGTGCGGCGTAGCGGTCTGGGGTGCGCTGCTCATGCTGAAGGGCGGGTCGCTCGGCTGGGCCGTCGTCCTCGGGGTAGTCGCCTTCCTGTTCAATCCGCTCTTCCCCTATGCCGCGACGCACCTTGTCGATGTGCTCTTCTTCCGCACGATGGGGCTGCTCCTGTGGCTGGAGGACGCGACCGGATGGCACGGCATGAGCCGCTGGTTCGACCTCGCCGAGAGGGCCTACTTGTGGCTGATCCAGCGGGGCTTCCTCGCCCTGGCGGCCACGCTCGCGCTCTGGGCGTCGGCCCGTGCGCGGCCCGCAGGCGACGCGTCCGACGCCGACACCGCTACTTCCCACGCGTCCGAGGGCAGCTAGCAGGCACCGAGGAACGCCCCACCATACCGCTATTTGCGAAGACCCAGTCAAAAGGGACGCCCCGGCGCACCTGTACCCTCCCAGCGGTACTCCTGTGGAATCAGCTACTGCGCACAGGGGTTCAAGGAATAGGCAGTATTCGCAGCTAGTAGGCGACCCGTCGGCACCATACACCAGATCACGGTGACCCCTCATGCAGACGCGAGAAGACTACGTGGCGAAGGCCAAGGACCAACTCGACGTGCTCAACGCAGAGATCGACGAGCTTGAAGCCAAAGTGGAAGCGGCCAGTGACGAGGCCAAAGAGGCGTATCAGGTGCAGGTAGCCCAGCTTCGGGGCGAGTATGAAAACCTGAAAGACAAGCTCGCCGACGTGCGCGAGGCGGGCGAAGAGGTCGGAGAGGATATGCGCGAAGACGTGAAGGACGTCTACACGGCGCTCACCAGTTCGATCAACTACTTCAAGTCGCAGCTGTAGCGCGAGGATGGACACCTTCCGAGCACTATCACCTGAGGTAGGGGCTGTCGCCTCGTAAAATTACGCGCAGGAGCGACCATTAGAGCGCTTGTAGATCGTTGCCATGTGCCGTAATCCGCCGTGGGTTGCGGCATGACTGCTGACACTCAGCGATGCTGTCAGTTTAACGGTCAGTACTCGCTGCCAATACCCCGACCAGATCTTCCAATGCAAAGAGCCCGACCGCCATCATCTGGCGCGTCGGGCTCTTTCGTCGAGGTGACGGGCGGATTCGAACCGCCGTAGGAGGCTTTGCAGGCCTCTGCCTAGCCACTCGGCCACGTCACCTAAGGTGATGTTTCTTTAGGACTTACAGGAAACGTTCTGGCTCCCGATGTAAGCGCTGCAGCAGTATTGCAGCAGTCAGAGCAACGAATGCCGTTCTGATCGTAAAGTAGCGAGCGGTCTTGACCTCGTCAACGACTTGCCGTGAGGGTGCGTCGAAGACGCCGTCAAAACCGCGTATAGTAACATCCCTCGTGGGCCGTATGTTTCGGCGCATTGATTCCTGCTGTCGCGGGCTCTTTCTTCGGTTGGCCGACGCCCTACAGTCCGCATAGCCCCTCCTGGCCGCAGAAGACGAAGCGGACGCCGATGTCCTCCGGCGCACCGGGTGCCCGCACATCGCTGGCCGTCAGTCGCGTCCTTCCAGCACCACCTCGTCGTACCGGTTCATGCCGGAGCCGCCGTCGGAACCGGCGTCGTAGACGTAGCCGTAGACCGCTGCTCCGTCGCTCCGCGTGAGGCGTGCGCCCCGGACCCACTGGGCGTCGACGCCGTCCACCTGCAGCGTCGCGGGCTGCCAGCCGCCTGCCGCATCGCGGTGGGTATGGTAGATGTGCCCGGAGCCCTGCTCGATATAGAGCACATGCACCGAGGTCCCGTCCGCGATGGCGTCCGCGCCGACCTGGTCGGAATCTACGGCGTTCTGGACGACGATCCGCTCACTCACCTGGACCGGGGCGGTAAGGGCTCCCTGACCGACGCTGCGCCGCTCCCATAGCCGACCGTCCGTCTGCCGGTAGAGGATCGCCACGGTGTTCGTCTCGGGCACGAAGACCAGCGGCAGGATGGAGCCGACGTCGTATTCCGTCGTGCCGAGCTTCGCCGTGAGCTGCTCGCGGGGCGTCAGCGTGCCGTCCGGCTGGATGCGCCGATACCAGGCGGTGCCGTCGGCGGCGGTGTAGGCGAGGTGGACCACGTCGCCCCGGCCGAGCACGACCTGCGGCCCCGACAGGATTCGTGATCCGCCTGCATCCACTACCGTCTCATCGCCCCACGCTCCCTCGGGGGCTCGGATGCGGAATCGGATCTTCTCAGGCCCGCCATAGACGGCCACGAGGCTGCCGTCGGACCGCGCGGCCATCGCGGCGACCTGCGTCGGGGGCTCGCCCGGTGCGGCGACGCGCTCGTCGCGCACGGCCCAGGTGTCCGGGGTCGTCGGATGATCTGCGGTGTGGAAGGCGTGGTGCCACACCTGCTCGGAGGTCTGATGCAGGATGTGGATGGTATCCCCCGCCTGGGCCGCCCCGACGCCTTCGAGGTCGTCCGCCGCTGGCCGGTTCGCTCCGTCCACCTCCTGCCAGGTGGCGCCCCCGTCGGTCGACGTGACCATCATCAGCACGTTGTCCGTCTCCGTCGGCTCCATGATGAAGTAGAGGGCGCCGTTGGACGCCTGCCACGGCCCGATGCGGCCCGGCGTCTCCACGAAGGTGCCGCCCAGGTGGCCCGGCGGCACGGAGAGCGTGAGTACCGGATCGACGCTGCTGCGGATCGGGGCGCCGTCTGCGCGAACCATCCGGAACGCGAAGGTATCCCCCTCGTCGTTCGTGACGGCGCCATCGGCGAAGCGACGAATCACGAGCGGCCACTCCCACTCGCCGTGCGCATTCGTCCCGGGCCAGGGCGGGCTGAGGGCGTCGAGGGCGATGCCGGCCCCCGCGCTGAACGGAGCGCTCGACCCGGCGAGCAGGTCGGTCGTCGGGGCGCCGTGCGCGTACGCATCGGTCGAGACGATGCTGACCCGGGGCGTCGCCCGTTCTGGATACGGGAAGTCCGATGGTGCCACGTCCGTCCAGGCGCCCTCGTTGCGACGGACCTGCAGGCCGAAGCGCCGCACGTCC
>JAAAOL010000545.1 GCA_009908885.1 Bacteroidota bacterium
TGTTCTGGTGGCAGCGCCCGCGGCTGACCGAGACGCAGGTGCGCGAGACCGTCGTCACGACGCTGCAGTCCGAGGCGGAGGCGGCGTTTCTGGTCACGGGCGTGCTCCGCATCACGGCGACCAGCACCGCCGAGCGCACCGATTACCTGCTGCCCCGATCGTTCCGGGTGCGGTATGGCAACACGCAGGCGACCGTCCGCGTGCCCGGCCACGTGACCTACGGCTTCCAGGTGGCGTCTCTGGAGCCGGAGATGATCCGCCTCACGCCCGACGGCAGCGTGCACGTGACCCTGCCGGCGCTTCAGCCCTACACCGTCGACGTGAGCCTCGACCAGATCCAGATCCAGACGCAGGCGGGCGGGTGGCGCCGCTGGATGGGAGACGAGCAGCAGCGAGAGGCCGTCCGGCAGCAGGCCATGCAATCGGCCTATTCGGCGCTGCGGGTGCAGGCGGCGCAGCATCTGGAGACCGCCACCCAGCCCCGCGTCAACACGGCCCGGGCGCTCGAACAGCTTTTGCGGCCCGTCCTGCAAGCTGCAGGCCTCGACGAGCCGCGCTTTCAGTTCGAAATCGCCTCCGACATCCACGTCTCACCGCCCGAAGGCGAGTGACGAGAGAACTTTTTCGGTTTTCAATAATTTCTGAAATCACCTTCACCCATGAGGCCCGTGGTAACAACCGGCTCGGTGCAAGGTATGACCCGATGCCCGGCGGGTCGACCGGCGGGCGTCTGATTTTCATCGCGAGGGCTGCATGAAGATCGTGCCCCTATTTCGTAGAGAAACCTTGTTCGTGGACACGCCGCGCGGCATCTTCACGTCGTCGGGCGTGTGGTTCCACGCGCGCGAGGAAGCGATCCGCGAGTACGCTGCGGACGTGTTCGAGCACGAGCCGCTGCCGGTGCTGCTTCAGCAGGCGGAGGTCTGGCTGCGGTCGCCTCGGACGCTGGCGCTCTGGGCGCTTCCGGCGGGGCTCCTCGCGGGCGTTCCGCTGCTGGCCGCGAGCGGTGCGCTGGTGCTCTATCTGGCCTGGGCCGTGCTCGGCCCGTCGTTCGTCAATCGCCCGTTCCTGTGGGTTTTCCGCGTGCTGGACATGATGCCGCTTCAGGTGATCTGGTATGCCGTCGTGCTGAGCCTGCTCGGCATCGCCGGGAACTATCTGGCGCTGACGATCGGCCTGGGCGGTTTCATCCTGCTGCGGTGGGGGCTGATTGAGAAGCTCTTCGAGCCGCTGGTCGAGCGGGCGCACCGTTCGCTCTATCCGCTTCCGGCGTCGGATCAGGTGCTGCGTGGGCTGCTGCGGCGGGCGGCGATGAAGTACCGCGTCTCTCTGCCCGAACTGGACCGCATGGAGCGCGACATCTGGGATACCTGGTATCGTAACAAGTAACGCATGTCTGCTACGACCCTCTTTCTGGTACGCCACGGCGAGACGGATCCGAACCGCCACCGCATCATGCAGGGGCGCGGGCTAGATGCGGCGCTGAACGCCACGGGGCGGCAGCAGGCCGAGGCCGTGGCCCAGCGCTTCGCCGAGACCTCGCTCGAAGCGATCTACGCGAGTGGGCTGCGGCGCGCCATCGAGACGGCAGAGACGGTGCACCGGCACCACCCGGCCTTGACGGTCCACCAGAATCCGGATCTGGACGAGATGGCCTGGGGCGTCTACGAGGGCACGCCCCCCTCGCCCGAGCGCGATGCGGCGCTTGCCGCCATCTATCAGGACTGGGACGCGGGGCGCTACGAGGCAGCCGTGGACGGCGGTGAATCGATCCTCGACGTGCAGACGCGCGGCGTCCGCGCCATCCAGTCGATCGCAGAGTCCCACGCGGGCGAGACGGTGCTCGTCGTCACGCACGGGCGGATGCTGCGGGTGCTGCTGGCCAGCCTGCTGGACGGCTACACGCTCGACCACATGGACACCTTCGACCACTCCAACACCGGCGTCAACGAGCTACGCTACCGCCAGGGACGCTACGAACCGCGCACGCTGAATTGCACGGCGCACCTCGACGGAACGGCGGATCCATCGACCGCCACGTTGTCCACCAACTGACTGATTATGATAGATCACGAGACGATAGACGAACCGGAGACCACAGCGGCGACGGCCCTAGACCGTCTCGCCCGGCGGGTCGATGAGCGACTGGCGCGCGGCGTGTCGGCCAATGGGGGCGTGCCGCATCTGGTGCGTGTGGCTGTGCCGGTCGAGGCCGTCGATCCGCTGCACTGGCTCGCGACGATCCCTGCCAGCGCCAAGACGTACTGGTCCGGGCGGGACACGTCCTGGGAGATGGCGGGCATCGGGGTGGCCGACGCCTGCGTGGGCGCGCCGGGGGCGGGGCTGGACGAGCTTCGGCCGATGCTGCTTCCCCGGCTGGAGGCCGCGGCGCCGGGGGTTCGCTACTACGGCGGAGCCCGCTTCGATGCCGGGGCGGACGTCGAGGCGCCCTGGGTCGCCTTCGGCGCGTTTCGGTTCGTCGTGCCGCGGCTGGAACTCGTCCGCGGTCCTGATCACACACGCCTGATCTGCAATCTGGCCCTGCCGCGCGACCAGGATCAGCGGCGACGCCTCACCACTGCGCTCCGCGCGCTGCCGTGGTCGCCAGCCGATGGCGAGGCGTCACTGGCCGCCCCGGTACGCCGCGTCGACCGCCCCGACTGGCCAGCGTGGTCGCGCATGATCCGCTGGGCACTGGAGGCCTTCGACCAGGACACGCTCGACAAGGTGGTCCTGGCCCGCGAGGCCGACTTTACGATGGAGGCGGCCCTTCCGCCCGTGACGCTCCTTCAGAAGCTGCGCGCTGCGACCTCCGAGTGTTTTCATTTTCTCATGCAGCCCACCGACGGGACAGCCTTCCTCGGGGCGACGCCGGAGCGGCTCTTCGAGCGCGATGGGCGGATCGTGCGGAGCGAAGCCGTGGCGGGCACGCGTCCGCGGGGCACCTCCGTCCAGGATGACGCGCGCCTGCGGACGGAACTCTTCGAGAGTGACAAGGACCGGCGGGAGCACACATTCGTGCGCCGTAGTATCGAGGAGCGGCTGGCGGCCCTGTCGACGGACTTGCAGGTCGACGATGAGCCGTCGGAGATGAAGCTGGCGCGAGGACGGCACCTCGTCTCCCACCTCGAAGGGCAATTGCGCGACGGCGTGACCCACTTCGACCTCATGCAGCAGTTGCATCCCACCCCGGCCGTCGGTGGCTATCCGCATGAGCAAGCCCTCGCCGCCATCCGGACGCAAGAGCCGTTCGACCGGGGCTGGTATGCCGGCCCGGTCGGCTGGATGAGCAAGGACGCTGCCGAGATGGCCGTCGCGATCCGCTCGGGCCTCGTGCACGACCGGCATCTCGCACTCTATTCGGGGGCGGGGATCGTGGAGGGATCGACGCCGGACGGGGAGTGGGACGAAATCGAGCACAAGCTCAGCGACTTCATGGACGTGCTCGGCCTCGTGCCGCACCATGCCTCGTGATAGATCCCGCCCGCGTTCCCAACCTGAACCGCTGCTGGGCAGACCTGATCGTCGAAGAACTCGTCCGCTGCGGCGTCACGCAGTTCTATCTGGCGCCCGGCTCCCGCAGTACGCCGCTCACGACCGCCGTAGCGGCCCACCCGAAGGCGCAGGCCACGATCCATTACGACGAGCGCGGGACGGCCTTCATGGCGCTCGGCTATGGCCGTGCCACGGGCCGTCCCGCCGCCTGGATTACGACCTCGGGCACGGCGGTAGCGAATGGGATGCCCGCGGTGGTCGAAGCCTCGGTGGATCGCGTGCCGCTCCTGCTGCTGACGGCCGATCGCCCGCCCGAGTTGCGCGACACGGGGGCGAACCAGACCATCGACCAGGTCAAGCTGTTCGGCGAGTACGTGCGCTGGTTCGTGGATCTGCCCACTCCGACGGACGAGATCGACCCGGCCTAT
>JAAAOL010000246.1 GCA_009908885.1 Bacteroidota bacterium
CGGCGTGAGGAAGTTGATGGCCTGCGTCTTGGCCCCCACGGTGATGCCCAGCAGGATGGTCACGATGTCGACGAACGACGTCGTGGCCGTCTTGGCGAGGCGCTCGGTCACCAGGCTCTCCCGCAGCAGGTTGCCGAAGAAGAACATGCCCAGCAGCGGCAGCGCACCGGTGGCGATGAAGGCCGTCAGCAGGAAGCCGATGATGGGAAACAGGATGCGCATGGGACGCGAGGCCTCGGCGGTCTGCTCCATCCGGATCAGGCGCTCCTTTTTGCTCGTCATCAAGCGCATGATAGGCGGCTGGATGATGGGCACCATCGCCATGTACGAGTAGGCCGAGAGGGCGACGGCCCCCAGTAGGTCGGGCGCGAGCTTGGCCGACAGGAAGATGGCCGTCGGCCCGTCCGCCCCACCGATGATGCCGATGGAGCCGGCCTCCATAGGCGTGAAGCCGAACAGCAGCGCCATCGCGAAGGCGCCGAAGATGCCGATCTGCGCGGCGGCGCCCAGCAGGATCATGCGTGGGTTGCCCAGCAGCGGCCCGAAGTCGGTCAGCGCCCCGATGCCCAGGAAGATGAGCGGCGGGTAGAAGCCCCACTCGATCCCGCGAAACAGCATCCAGAAGACGCCCGAGCCCCACGGGTCCTGATCCTCCGGGTCGATGACGGACGGGTAGCGGTCGTCGGCGGACGCCTCCAGCGCCAGCACCTCGCGCCCCTGCCGGACCTCGACCACGCCGGGCCCCTCCACGTCGAGCGGGACGTAGAGCTTGGTCTGGATGTCCACCATGACGGCCTGCCCCTGCTCCACGAAGTCCTTGAACAGGTACGGGCGGTGCCCCACCGGATTGTCCTCGGCCTCCGGATGGTAGAGCGGCTCCCAGGGCAGAATCGTGTGGCCGTCGATCTGGAGCGTGTCGCTGGTGGCGTAGTAGGCGATGTGCGTCTCGCTGACGGGCCCGTCGTAGACGCCCACGCTCAACTCGCTGACGTCGTACGGAATGTTGCCGATGAGGATGCCGAAGCCGATCGGGATGAGCAGCAGCGGCTCATAGCGCTTCTTGATGGCCAGGTAGATGAACAGCCCGCCCACCAGCAGCATGACGCCGTTGGTCCAGTGGAACTGGCCGAAGCCGGACTGCTGGAGGTAATCGATGAGCGTCTCAAGCATGACGTCCTCCGCTCATTCAAACTCGACGAGGGTCTGGCCGGGCTTGACGGAGTCGCCCGCCTCCACGTGCACGGCCTTGACGGTGCCTTCCGTCGGCGCGGCGATGTTGGTCTCCATCTTCATGGCCTCGACCACCATCAGCACCTGGTTGAGCGTCACCGCGTCGCCGGGCTGCACCTTGACCTCCAGCACCGTGCCCGCGATGGGGCTACGGCACACGTTCTCGTCGGTGCTCGCTGGCGGCGGTGTGCTGGCAGGCTGTTTAGCGGCGGAGGACGCCGGGGTCGAAGACGCAGGCGCCGTCGCACCAGACGGTACCTGTGGGGATCGGGCCGCGGGCGAGGGCGTCGGGGCGGGCACCCCGGAGCCGTCGTCCAACACTTCGACCTCCACCTCGTAGCTGACGCCTTCTATCGTAATGCGGAGCTTCATGGGGGACTACAGGGATCGTTTGATGTTGTGCGAGGCCTGGATGGTGGCGCGTCCCACCTCTTTCCAGGCCGACACCGTGTTCTGGTTGATGAACGTCACGCGCCGGATGCGCACCGGACGCCCCACGGCGGCATAGGCCGCAGCCGTCAGGACGGCGAGCGTCTGCGGGTCGACGTGACCGGGCGGCGCGGTGGTGTGGGCGGGCGCGGCTTCCGCCGGACGTGGCGACGGCGCGGGCGCCTCGGCCGCTTCCTCCACGGGCTCGGCGAACACCTTGCCGAGCAGCACCAGCAGCCCGCCGATGACGGCCAGGACGGTGAAGACCACCCCCATCCCGACGACGGCCAGTTCCAGCGCCTCACCGGTGCCGGACGTTTCCTGCGCACCTAATCCAAGCGCGAGGAGCGCGGCGAGCGGATATCCCAGAACGGTCATGGCAGCGCGGGGATGGGTGAAGAAGGCTCGTCCACACTAAAGCGGCATCAGGCCGTGCTTCTTCTGCGGGCGGGCGTCGCGCTTCGTGTGGAGCGTCTCCAGCGCCATCGCCAGCCAGCGGCGCGTGTCGGCAGGCTCGATGATGTCGTCCACCATGCGGCGCGAGGCGGCGACGTACGGTGTGGAAAACGCCTCGCGGTAGCGCTCGATGAGTTCTTGCTTCTTGGCCTCCGGGTCCTCGGCAGCCTGGATCTCGCGGCGGAAGACGACGCCCGCTGCCCCCTCGGCGCCCATCACGGCGATCTCGGCGGTGGGCCACGCGGCCACGCGGTCGGCGCCCAGTTCCTTGCCGCACATGGCGAGGTAGGCCCCGCCGTACGCCTTGCGCAGGATGACGCTGATCTTGGGCACCGTGGCGGCGGAGTAGACGAACAGCATCTTGGCGCCGTGCCGGATGATGCCGCCGTACTCCTGCTCCACGCCGGGCATGAAGCCAGGCACGTCCACCAGCGTGACCATCGGAATGTTGAAGGCGTTGCAAAAGCGGATGAAGCGCGCCCCCTTGTCGGACGAGTCGATGTCGAGCACGCCCGCCTTGTGCATCGGGTTGTTGGCGATGATCCCCACCGTCCGCCCCAGAATCCGCCCGAAGCCGACGAGCAGGTTCCGTGCGTAGGTGGCCTGCACCTCCAGGAAGCTGCCGTCGTCCACGATCCGCTCGATGATCGCGTGCATGTCGTACGGCGCGCGCGGGTTGTCCGGGAGGACGTCGGCGATATATTCGTCCGGCACCACCTGCCCGTCGTGCGGCAGGCGCGGCGGGTCGGCCAGGTTGTTCGACGGCAGGTAGGACAGCAGGTCCTTGCAGATGCGGATGGCGTCGTAGTCGTCCTCGGCGACGAAGTGGACGACGCCCGAGTAGGTCATCTGCGCCTCGGGCCCGCCCAGCTGCTCGCTCGTCACCTCCTCGCCCGTCACCTCTTTGATGACCGACGGGCCAGTGATGAACATCTGGCTCTGGCGCGTCTGGATGATGAAGTCGGTCAGCGCCGGGCTGTAAGCCGCGCCGCCGGCACAGGGCCCGCAGATGAGCGAGATCTGCGGCACCACGCCGGAGAGCAGCGTGTTGTGGTAGAAGATGCGCCCGTAGCCCGCCAGCGCGTCGATGCCTTCCTGCACGCGTGCGCCGCCGGAGTCGTTGACGAGCACGAACGGACTGCCCGACTTGAGCGCCGCCTGGGCCATCTCGACGATCTTGTTGGCGTGCACCTCGCCGACGGCCCCGCCCATCGAGGTAAAGTCCTGGCTCGCCAGGTGGATGAGGCGGCCGTCCACCGTGCCCGCGCCCGTCACCACGCCGTCGGCGGGCACCTCCTTCTCGTCCATGCCGAAGTCGGTGGCGCGGTGCTTGGCGAAGCCGTACATCTCCTGAAACGAGCCCTCGTCGCACAGCACGCCGATGCGCTCACGGGCGGTCAGCTTGTCCTGCGTGTGCTGCCGGTCGACGCGGCGTTGCCCGCCCATCTGGTGCAGCTCGGCCTTGCGCTGCCGCAACTCGGCGATGCGCTCGGCCAGGGTCATCTTTTCGCGGCGTTGACTTTCAGGCATCGGATCAGCCCTCGTCCGTTGTACTCAGAGCCATGCGTACGTGCGTCGCCCAAGAAACGACAGCGCGCACCATAGAAATGTGGGCAGAACGGCCCCCGACGTTGTGGGGGGATTACCGACAGGACGCGTGCCTGCTTACGAGGCCGGCTCGCACAGTTCGGTCAGCACGCCCGCGCTGCTCTTGGGATGCAGAAAGGCGATGTTCATGTGGTGCGCGCCGGGCCGCGGCGTCTCGTCGATCAGGCGGATGCCGTGCGCCTTGAGGTCGTCGAGGCGC
>JAAAOL010000118.1 GCA_009908885.1 Bacteroidota bacterium
CGCATCACGACGTGCGAACATCAGGATCCGGACATCACCAATCTGAATCAGTATAAGGCCGCTCGCAGGACGAACCTGCCTTGGATTCTCAAGTTGGAGGATATCCGCATCGACCCGGACGACGACCGACGAAGACCACATGGACGAACAGTTCGACCACCTGACGACGCAGCTCGGCCAAATCGAGGACCTGCGCGCGGCCGCAGAAGTGCTGGAATGGGATCAGGAAACGTACATGCCCGACGGCGCGGCGGAGGCGCGAGCGCACCAGATCGGCACGCTGCGGACGATGGCGCACGAGCTGTTCACTGAGGACGCCCTCGGCGAATTGCTCGACGCGTTGTCCGACGATGCCAGGGACCTCGATCCTCTCTCCGACGAAGCCAGCCTCGTGCGCGTCACCCGGCGCGACTACGACAAGGCCCGGCGCATTCCGGCGGATCTGGTCGGCGCGATCGCAGCGGCGGTGGCGCGCGGCAAGCAGGCCTGGCGGACGGCGCGGGAGGAGGACGACTTCAGCATCTTCGCCCCCCACCTGGAGCGGCTCATCGACCTCAACATCGAGAAGGCCGAGGCGCTGGGCTACGACGACCGGATCTACGACGCGCTGCTGGACCAGTACGAGCCGGGCATGACGACCGCCGAGGTGGAGGCCGTGTTCGACGACCTGCGCCCGAAGCTCGTCGATATCGTCGAGGCCATCGCCGCGCAGGAGGCCCCGCCGGACGACGTGCTGCACCGCCACTATGACGCGGACCAGCAGTGGGACTTCGGCATGCAGGTGCTGCGGGACTTCGGCTACGACTTCGAGCGGGGGCGGCAAGACCTGTCCACCCATCCGTTCACCACGTCCTTCTCCGTCTCCGACGTGCGCCTCACCACGCGCGTCAACGAGCAGTTTCTGCCCGCCGCCCTCTTCGGCACGCTCCACGAGTGCGGGCACGGCCTCTACGAGCAGGGCATCGACCCGGCGCTCGACCGCACGCCGCTGGCCGACGGCACCTCGCTGGGCATGCACGAGTCGCAATCGCGCCTGTGGGAGAACCTCGTGGGCCGCAGTCGCGCCTTCTGGTCGCACTACTACCCGACGCTCCAGACCACCTTCCCCGAGCAACTCGGCGACGTCGCGCTGGACGCCTTCTACCGCGCCATCAACCGGGTGGAGCCCTCACTCATCCGCGTCGAGGCGGACGAGGTGACGTACAACCTGCATATCATGCTGCGCTTCGAGCTGGAGCAGGCCATGGTGGAGCAGCGCGTGGCCGTGGACGACCTGCCCGCGCTCTGGAATGCGAAGATGGACGAGTATCTCGGCCTGCGCCCCGAGACGGACGCCGAGGGGGTGCTCCAGGACATCCACTGGTCGCTCGGCGCCATCGGCTACTTCCCGACGTACGCGCTGGGCAACCTGATGTCCGTGCAGATCTTCGACGCCGCGCGCGAGGCGCTGCCGGACCTGGACGCGCAGATCGCCGAGGGGCGCTTCGCGGACCTGCATAAGTGGCTGCGCATTCATATCTATCAGTACGGTCGCAAGCTCCAGGCCCCCGACCTGCTGGAGCGCGTGACCTCCCGCAGTCTGTCCGCCGAGCCATGGCTTGCGTACGTGCGCCAGAAATATGGAGCGCTGTACGACGGCCTCCGGTAAGGCCTTCACCACAGTAATCGAGACCGTAGACGAGGAGGCCGCAGCACGGGCCGACTGCCCTCCCCGGTACGTACACTCACCCCACAACCTAACCCCTTGGCACGATGGCTGACCTTTCCTTCGACATCGAGTACCACAGCGATACGCCCGAACTGACCGACGACCTCAAGGACAAGACCGAGCAGCGCCTCGCCAAGCTGACGAAGCGGCACAAGGACGTGACGGGCGCGTCGATCGGCATCCAGACGGCCAGCGGAGACACCCATCCCCGCGCGTATCGGGCCCGCGTGGTGCTGTACCTGCGCCCCGACAACGTGGCCTCGATACGAAAGGAAGAGAGCGTCGCCCAGGCCCTCGGCGACGCGCTCGATGCCGTGGAGCGGCAGGTGCGAGAGCAGCGCGACAAGCTGCGGGAGACCTGGAAGCGCCCCTAGCGGCAGTCGCTCCCGGGACCTGAGCCGAGCGCCCCTGTAGAACGCTCAGCGCCTATCGAGGACGTGGTCTGAGGCAGATGACGTGCGCGATGGTCGCGGAGCGTCGATGGCGTCTGGTCCGAACACCGGACGGGCCTTTGCGTTGGTGAGAGGCTACGACGGGCGTGGTCGGACGATGACAGTCCGCCGCGCCGTCGCCCCCACCACACCGACTGCCGCTCCTCAAGGCCCATTCCATTCATGTCCGTTGCCGACTCTTCGTGGTCCGTCGCCTCCTGGCAGGGTAAAAATGCCAGCCAGCAGCCCGACTACCCGGACGCCGACGCGCTCGACGCCGCCCTGGCGACCATCGCCGCGCAACCGCCGCTCGTCACCTCCTGGGAGATCGAGACCCTGAAGACCCATCTCGCCGAGGCCGCCCACGGCCAGCGCTTTCTGCTGCAGGGGGGCGACTGCGCCGAGCGCTTCCACGAGTGCACCGCCGACATCATCACCGCCCGCCTGAAGGTGCTGCTGCAGATGAGCCTGGTGCTCGTCTACGGCCTGCGCAAGCCCATCGTGCGCGTGGGGCGCTTCGCCGGGCAGTATGCCAAGCCGCGCTCCTCCCCCACCGAGACGCGCGGCGACGTGACGCTGCCCAGCTACCGGGGGGACATCATCAACGACATCGCCTATACGCCCGAGGCGCGCCAGCCCGATCCCCGCCGCCTCGTCAAGGCGTACGGGACCTCGGCCCTCACGCTCAACTTCGTCCGCGCCCTCATCGACGGCGGGTTTGCGGACCTGCACCACCCGGAGTACTGGGAGCTGGACTTCGCCCGGCATTCGCCCCTCTCCTCCGAGTACGAGGCCATCGTCGATCGCATCCACGAAGCCCTCCGCTTCGCCGAGACGGTGGCCGACGGCCCGATCAGCGGCATCCGGCGGGCCGACTTCTACACCAGCCACGAAGCCCTGCACCTGCACTACGAGCAGGCCCTCACCCGGCACGTCCCCCGGCGGGACGGCGTCTACAACCTGTCCACGCATTTCCCCTGGATCGGCAAGCGGACGGCGCACCTGGACGGCGCCCACGTCGAGTACATGCGCGGCATCCGCAACCCCATCGGTCTTAAAGTCGGGCCCACTCTTCCTCCCAGTGACCTCCAGGCCCTCATCACCCGCCTCAACCCCGACGACGAGCCGGGCCGCCTGACGCTCATCACGCGCCTCGGCGTCGACCAGATCGAGGACCGGCTGCCCCGACTCATCGAGGCGGTGCAGGCCCTCGGCACCACCGTCCTCTGGTGCTGCGACCCGATGCACGGCAACACCGAGGTTACTGAATCGGGCCTCAAGACGCGCCACTTCGACAACATCCTGGGCGAGCTGGAGCAGGCGATGGCCGTCCACCAGGCGATGGGCACCTACCTCGGCGGCGTCCACTTCGAGCTGACGGGCGAGGACGTGACCGAGTGCATCGGCGGCGCGCGCGGGCTGACCGAACACGACCTAGAGCGCGCCTACACGTCCGTCGTCGACCCGCGCCTGAATGCCGAGCAGGGACTGGAGATGGCCCTGCGCATCGTCCGCAGCCACCAGCACATCCAGCCGGGGCGCAACGGCTCCGCAGCGTAGTCGACCGCGTAGCTGCCTGATCGCTCTGGCTGTCCTGTGCCTCGGCGGAACCCGGGACGAGCGTCCAGCGGAAGGGGTACCAAAAAGAGAAGGTCCGGCACCCCCACCAGGCACCGAACCTTCGTGCTCCCACCAGACCAGGTTTGCTTGAGATGACCAGCAGAGATATGCGGTCTGTCTGGGATGTTCATATATGTAT
>JAAAOL010000276.1 GCA_009908885.1 Bacteroidota bacterium
GGCTGTCGATGGCCGACGCCTTTATCCTGGAAGCGGCACTTCGGCACGCGGCCGATCGGCTGTACACGTCCGATAGGGATTTCGAGAGATACCAGGGTGATATAGACGTCCGCCTCGTGTAGCGACCCCGCTACGAGGAGGCAGATTCCGCATCCGAGAGCACGTCCGCCGGGTCGAGGTCGCCGGAGAAGACCTGCAACAGCCGCTCGGCGGCAGCTACGGAACTCATCTGGCCCGCCCGGACGGCCTGTTCGACGGTCTCCAGCGCCTGCTGCACCTCGCCGTCGTTGAAAAACTCGGTGCGGAGGCGGTCCTCGATGGTCTGGTGCATCCAGTACTGGGCCTGCTCGCGGCGGCGCTGTGCGAACGTGCTCTGGTCGCGCGCCAGCTGCTCGTACTCCCGCACCGTCGTCCACACCGCGTCGATGCCCTCGCCGGTGACGGCCGAGCAGGTGAGCACCTTGGGTTTCCAGCCTGAAGAGCGCGCGGGAAAGAGATGCAGCGCGTTGCGGTACTGCCCGCGCGTCTCGCGGGCCCGTTTGGCGTTCGGTCCGTCCGCCTTGGTGATGACGATGGCGTCAGCCATCTCGATGATGCCGCGCTTGATGCCCTGCAACTCGTCGCCCGCGCCGGTCAGGGCCAGCAGGAGGAAGAAGTCGACCATCGAGTGGACGGCGATCTCGGACTGCCCCACGCCGACGGTTTCCACGAAGACGATGTCGTAGCCTGCCGCCTCGCACAGCAGGATCGTCTCGCGCGTCTTGCGGGCTACGCCGCCCAGCGATCCGCCGGTCGGGGAGGGGCGGATGAAGGCGTTTTCGTCGGCGCTGAGGGCGCCCATGCGCGTCTTGTCGCCCAGGATGCTGCCTTTCGACCGCTCGCTGCTCGGGTCGATGGCGAGGACGGCCAGGCGGTGCCCGTGCTCGGTGAGGCCCGTGCCGAGGGCTTCGATGAAGGTGCTCTTGCCTACGCCCGGCACGCCGGTGATGCCCACCCGCAGCGTCTCGCCGATGTGAGGCAGGCAGCGCTCCACGATGGTGCGCGCCATGGCCTGATGGTCCGGGCGCGTGCTCTCGATGAGTGTGATGGCCCGGCTCAGCACGATGCGGTCGCCCGCCAGGATGCCCTCCACGTAGTCGTCCACCGACCGCGTGCGGCGCGACCGGCGGCGTGGCGTCGGGTTGATCGACGGCGCCCCGTCCACGCCCGACGTGAGGTGCAGGGCGGTGTCATCGCTTCCAGAATCGCGGTCAGGCATAGGTGAGGGTTGCTGGTTATTGGTTACTGGTTACTGGTTACTGGTTGGGGCCTCGATTTCCACCAACCAGTAACCATCAACAAGACAACCAGTAACCTACACAACTTCGGGGTGGAACTGCTCGATCAGGATGCGCAGGATCTGCTGCGCGGCCTCGGCGACGACCGTGCCCGGGCCGAAGACGCCCGTCACGCCCGCGTCGTAGAGGTCCTGGTAGTCCTGCGGCGGGATGACGCCGCCGACGATCACCAGGATGTCGTCGCGCCCGAGCTGGTCGAGTTCGTTGACCACCTGCGGGACCAGCGTCTTGTGCGCCCCGGCGAGGCTCGACACGCCGAGGACGTGGACGTCATTTTCGGCGGCCTGGCGGGCGGCCTCGCGCGGCGTCTGGAAGAGCGGGCCGATGTCCACGTCGAACCCGAGGTCGGCGAACGAGGTGGCGATGACGTGCGCGCCCCGGTCGTGCCCGTCCTGACCCAGCTTGGCCACCATCATGCGGGGGCGGCGACCTTCGAGCTCGGCGAAGCGGTCGGCCAGGTCGTGCGCCTCGGCGAAGGCCTCGTCCTCCTGCACCTCGGAGGCGTAGATGCCGGAGATCGCCTTGGGCGTGGCGGTGTAGCGCCCCCATACGTTCTCAAGCGCCTGCGAGATCTCGCCCAGCGTGGCGCGCTTGCGGGCAGCGTCCACGGCGAGGGCCAGCAGGTTGCCGTCCTCGCGCTCGGCGGCCTGGGTGATGGCCTGCAGGGCGGCCTGCACGTCGTCCTCGTTGCGGTCGTCCTTGACCTGCGCCAGCCGCTCCAGCTGCTTGCGGCGCACGGCCACGTTGTCCACCTCCAGCAGGTCGATGGCTTCCTCTTTGTCCAGCCGCCACCGGTTGACGCCGACGATGGTGTCCTTGCCCGTGTCGATGCGGGCCTGCTTGCGGGCGGCGGCCTCTTCGATGCGCATCTTGGGTAGCCCTTGCTCGATGGCCTTAACCATGCCGCCCGCCTCTTCGACCTCCTGGATGAGCGTCCAGGCGCGGCGGGCGAGGCGGTCCGTCAGGTACTCCACGTAGTAGGAGCCCGCCCACGGGTCGATGGCCTTCGTGATGTCGGTCTCTTCCTGGAGGTAAATCTGCGTGTTGCGGGCGATGCGGGCGGAGAAGTCGCTCGGCAGCGCCAGCGCCTCGTCCAGCGCGTTGGTGTGGAGGCTCTGCGTGTGGCCCAGCGCGGCGGCCAGCGCCTCGATGCCGGCGCGCGCGACGTTGTTGAAGGGATCCTGCTCCGTCAGGCTGTAGCCCGACGTCTGGCAGTGCGTACGCAGCGCCATCGACTTCTCGTTTTCCGGGCCGAACTGCTTCACGATCTTCGCCCACAGCAGGCGCGCGGCTCGCAGCTTGGCGATCTCCATAAAGTGGTTCATCCCGATGGCGAAGAAGAACGACAGGCGCGGCGCGAAGTCGTCCACGCCGAGGCCCGCATCCAGGCCCGTGCGGATGTAGTCGAGCCCGTCGGCCAGCGTGTAGGCGAGTTCGATGTCGGCCGTCGCCCCGGCTTCTTGCATGTGGTAGCCGCTGATGGAGATGGAGTTGAAGCGCGGCATGTGCTTCGAGGTATACTCGAAGATGTCCGCGATAATCCGCATCGACGGGGCGGGCGGGTAGATATAGGTGTTGCGGACCATGAACTCCTTCAGGATGTCGTTCTGAATGGTCCCGCTCAGCTTCTCGGGGGCGACGCCCTGCTCCTCTCCGGCGACGATGTAGAACGCCATCACCGGCAGGACCGCGCCGTTCATCGTCATCGAGACGGACATGCGGTCCAGCGGGATGCTGTCGAAGAGGATCTTCATGTCCTCCACCGTGTCGACGGCGACGCCTGCCTTGCCCACGTCCCCCTCCACGCGTTCGTGGTCGGAGTCGTAGCCGCGGTGCGTGGCCAGGTCGAAGGCGACCGAGAGGCCCTTCTGCCCGGACGCCAGCGCGCGGCGGTAAAAGGCGTTCGACTCCTCGGCGGTGGAGAAGCCCGCGTACTGCCGGATGGTCCACGGACGGAAGTTGTACATCGTGCTGTACGGTCCGCGCAGGAAGGGCGGGAGCCCCGCGGCGTACTCCAGGTGCTCCAGCCCGTCGATGTCATCGGCGGTGAAGGTGGGATGTACCGGAATGTGCTCGGGCGTCAGCCACGGCGAGTCCTCCCGCTCGGTGACGGCAGGGGTGGACGGCGGCTGGTAGGGGATCTCGGTAAAGTCCGGGCGCATCGTTCTATATCCGATTGTGGATGGTCGAGGGGCGGGGCATCGTGCTAGTCGCGGATGCCGAGGCGGTCCTGGTAGGCGGTCAGCGTCTCCAGGAGGGGCGAGCCCATGTGAATGAACTCGTCCACGCCCGCCGCACGGAGGTCGTCCGCAGGCAGCTTGGCAGGATCCCCGGCGACGACCACGAGCGGCGCGTCGTCGGCGTCCTGGAGGCGGGCGCAGGCGGCAGGGGCAAGTTCAGCATACTCCTTGTCGGAGCTGCAGAGGACGACAATGTCAGCTCCGGCGTCGAGGGCGGCGTCGGCGCCGTCCTCAGGCGTGTCGAAGCCGAGGTGTTCCTGCACGGCCAGCCCGGCGCAGCCGAAGACGTTGCGGGCGAAGTTGGCGCGGGCG
>JAAAOL010000040.1 GCA_009908885.1 Bacteroidota bacterium
GCTCCAGGCGGGGGCCGTCGGGGGCGTCACCCGCATCAAGAACCCGATCACCCTGGCCCGGCAGGTCATGGAGGCCTCGCCGCACGTGATGATGGTGGGCGACGGCGCGGAAACGTTCGCTCGGGAGCAGGGGATGGCGCTGGTGGAGAACGACTACTTCTACACCGACCGCCGCCGCCGGGCGCTGGAGCGCGTGCAGCAGCGCGAGCAGATGGAGGAGTCGAGCGGACGCGTCCTCGAACTGAGCGAAGACGACGACTACCGGCTGGGCACCGTCGGCGCGGTGGCGCTGGATCAGGATGGCAACCTGGCTGCCGCGACCTCTACGGGCGGCATGACGAACAAGCGCTACGGCCGCATCGGCGACTCGCCCATCATCGGGGCGGGCACCTACGCCAATAACGCGACCTGCGCGGTCTCGGCCACGGGGCACGGCGAATACTTCATCCGCGGCGTCATCGCGCACGACATCGCCGCCATGATGGACTACGCCGGACTCTCGCTCACCGCGGCGTCCAACGCCGTCATCCACGGCACACTGACCGAGCGCGGCGGCACGGGCGGCGTCATCGCCATCGACCGGGAGGGCAACGTCGCCATGCCGTTCAACACGCCCGGCATGTACCGGGGCCACATCGACGCGGACGGCACGGTGACGGTCAAGATTTTCCGCGATTGAGGAGGCGCGGTGTCCGCGATGGTGGACACTCCCGCGACGGCGACGGAGGCCGAAGCACGGCGTCTGGCGCGATGTGACGGGTTCGCCCCTCGGTGCGGCTGCATCGGGTGAAGGCGGTCTGCTGTTTGCACCATACGCAGACAGCATCCCTACCGTCGCATCTGATCAACCGGACTTCCCCCATGCGCTCCACGATATCGACCCTTCTCGTCTCGCTGTTCCTCGTCGTCTTTACCTCAGGCTGCATCGTCGAAGCCGATGACGACGACGTCGTCGGCCCCATCGGCAACGCGGACATCTTCAGCGTCAACTTCACCTTCGACCTGCGCGATACGCAGCGTGCGGGCACGGTCGCCTCGGCGCAGTTCGACGTGCCTGGCATCACGCCGTCCGTCGTCGACGAAGGGACCGTGCTGGTGTATTACCGCTTTGCGGGGACCTGGACAGCACTCCCGTACACCTTTGGGGTCGAGGGCGTGGACGAGGACGGCGTCCCGTTCGTGGACTATAACGCCACCTTCGGCTACGGCTACGACGATGGCTTCTTGGATGTATTTGTCGAGGCGACGACGGACGACGATGTCGTCTGGGACGAGATTCGCGACTTCGAGGTCTTCCGCGGCGGGACGCCGATGAAGGCGGTCGTCATCGACGCACTTCCCATCGCGGCCAAACAGGGCACCCTCGACCTGCGCGACTACGAGGCCGTCAAGGACTACTACGGCCTGGAAGAGTAATGCGCCATTGGTTCAGTAGAGACGCGTCGCCGATGCGTCTCTACAGCCAGTGAGGTCGCCGACTTTCACGAGCTTCGTCTACCGCAGGTGCACGACGCGCTGGGTGTGCACCGTCGCGTCCACCGTCATGCGCAGCACGTACAGGCCCGGCGGCCACTCGGACGCATCGACGCGGACGCGGTGGTCGCCGGGCGGCTGCGTTTGGTCCGTCAGCGTCGCCACGCGGCGGCCCAGCAGGTCGAACGCCTCGATCCGCACGGGGCTCGGCTGGGAGAGCGCGTAGCTGACGGTCGTGACGGTCCGAAACGGGTTCGGGTAGGCCGGGTCGACCGTCAGCACGCCGGGCGTCTCCGTGGGCTCGGTCGCGTCCGGCTGGCTGAACTGGAAGCGCGCCAGCACCGGGAGGTGGTCCGAGGTCGTCCGCGTATAGCTCGTGAGGTCGTCGATCAGTTCCTCGAAGCGCTGTCCGGAGTCCGGGAGGTAGGCCGGGGCGAGTTCATTGGTCACCAGGATGTGATCGAGCGTAGATCCGCTGGAGCAACTGGCGTTATTACAGAAGGTGGGGACGTTCTGCTGGTCCAGATCCAGCGTGGGGAAGAAGTAGTCGTCCGGGTCGTCCACGAAGTTCTCGTAGGGCGAGTCGTTGCCCAGGTAGACGGAGCGACCGAGTTCGTCGTTGAAGTCGCCCAGCACGATGATCGGCTCGCTCGGACGCAGGAAGTCGATGTGGTCTTTGAGCGCCTGCGAGGCGGCCACGCGCCGGTCGTACGACTCGCCGCTGGGCGCCGTAGGGGCTTTCATGTGCACCGTGATGAACGTCACCCGCACCGTGGTGTCGGGCAACGTTACGTCGGTCTCCATCAGCAATGGAGGACGAAACGCGAATTCGTATTCCTCGTCCTCCAGGATGTGCTGAATGCGGCGGACTGAGAACAGGGCGGTCTTCCACACGAACCCAATCCGCTGCTGTCCGCTGTTGGAGGCCAGGACGCCGTCGTAGTCGTCGCCGAGCTGGTCCAGGAGCGTCTGAAAGTCGTCCGTGTCGGCCATCTCCTGCACCGCCCACAGGTCGATGTCGGCCTGTTCGATGACGGCACGCACGTTGGCGAGTTGCTGGGCGTCGTCGGACGGGCCGTTGCTCGCACTGCCGAACCACTCGATATTCCACGCCGCCACGTCGAGGCTCGCGTCCGAGCCTTTCACGTCGATGGTTTGAGCCGCCGCCGGGAGGACAAGGAACCCACAGAGAGCGATCAGGAGGACGTAGCGGATGGGCATAGGTAGGTGGGCTGCCGAGTCAGAACGGAGAAGGGCGAGGCGGTCGAGCGTGACACGTTCGCACCGCCGGGAGGCGTCTGGGGGGTTACTCGAAGTCCGTGTTCAGCCGGAACCGAGAGACGCGGTCGTTGCCCGTATCGGCGACGTAGACGATGCGGTCGAAGTAGGTTACGCCGTGCGGGTTACTGAACTGGGCGGCCCCGTCCCCCTGACCACCGAAGGAGACCGGCACGGGCTGGTTGCTCGTAGCCCCGGGGGGCGGCGCTACGCCCTCCACGCCGCTGTTGGTGAATACGAAGAGGCTGTCTTTAGCTGCATCTAGCACGTACAGGTAGTTCGTGCCGTCCGCCGCGAAGGCGAGGTCGACCGGGTTCTCGAACTTGAACTCCTCATACAGAAAGCCCGCCCCGGCGTCCGGGTCGGCGGAGACCTGGAGGCGCTGCGTGTCCGGGCGATAGACGATACCGTCTGGCGTCTCGACGGCGCGGATGGACAGCGTGGCGAAGCGCAGGCTATCTCGCATGCCGCTGGGGGCGCTGCCGTCGGGATAGGGCGACTGCGTGATGAAGAAGTCCTTCGCGTCGGTGAACGAGGCGCGCTGCGGGGGCTGGATGATGGTCAACACGTCGGTCGGGTTGATGGCGCTCCGCAGGCTCGGGCGCGTGGGGCTCAGGGCCAGAATCGACTGGGTGTTGAGCCCCTCGGGCGTGAACTCCATCACCGTGTTGTGGGGCAAAATGACCGACGTCGGATCGTTGACCGGACCGCGACGGGAGACGTACACGGCGTTGTTGGCCAGCACCGCGACGCCCGTGAAGGCCACCTCCTCGTCCGTCGGCAGCGGATCCGGGCGGTTGAAGCGGCGGCTGTCGTCGTCGAACGGGTGCCAGATGATGTCTTCCAGCACCGGGGTGCCCGTCGAGACGCCGGAGTAGCGGTAGACGACCGGCAGATTCCAGGTCTGGCCGGAGAGGGTCGTGTCGCGGCGGGCCGTGATGTAGAGGTGCAGGCGGCGGTCCTGGATGACAGACGTCGCGTCGTCGAGCGGAAGGAACGAGGCGGGCCGCCCGGCGAGGTCGAGCACGTGCAGGCCGCGGTCGTCCACCACGTAGATCAGCTCGTCGTAGCCCACGTAGACGTCCTGCGGATTCTCCAGGGGCGCGCTGTCACCGCCCGTCCGAAAGAACGGAGAGAGCGGGACGTACTCCACCTCGCTGATCAGGCCGGGCGGCGTGCGCCCTTCCTCGAAAATTTCATCCGTCGTCGCATCGTCCTTGGAGCCAAAAGCATCGCACCCTGCCAGGACGGCGGCGACGATGAGGAGGAGCAAAAGAGAACGTAGGGAACGCATCAAAGGAAATACTCCGATTGCAGAGGTCAAAAGTGCCGTCTAGCGCCTGTGTATTACAGCTGCACGTTCAGGCCGACGCGGTGGATGGCACCGAGGCGGTCGAGGCGGCTGAAGCCGTAGTCGAACCGCATCTGGAGCAGGTCGATGGGCAGCATCAGGCCCGCGCCGAAGCTGGGCCACGAGTACTCCTCGACGGCGAAGCGGTAGCCGGCCCGCAGGATCAGCAGCTCATTCCACATGTACTCGGCGCCCACGTTGAACGTCTCGGCGTTATCCGCCGGGTTCGTGAGCTGGCCAGACACCTGAAGGTCGTGCTGCGCCACGTCGCGCAGGGCCGTGTAGTTGAGGCCCAGCAGGAAGGTCGTCGGCGGGGTGACGCTCTCGAAGTCGGTTTCGGTCACCACGCCGTCCAGCGTCGTGCGGGTCAGCTCGCCCTCGAAGGCGGCGTCGAGCCCGAAGTTGCGAATCGCCACGCCCATCTGCGCGCCGGTCGTCCCGACGCGGTAGAAGACGCCGAGGTCGAAGACGACGGTGTTGGCGGTCACGTCGGCCACGCTCTCGCGGACGTACTTGGCCGTCACGCCGTAGCTGAACAGGTCGGTGAGCGACTGCGAGACGCTGAGGCCGGCCGCCACGTCGGTAAAGCGAAACGTGCGTCCGGTGCCGAAGGGCTGCAGCTCCGTCGTCTCGTCCATGTCGCCGGAGTTGAGCGCCTGTACGCTGATGCCCACCGTCAGCCCGGCGCGGCGCAGCGGCACGGTGGCGGCGGCGTACTCCAGGCTCACGTCGGCGTAGTACGCGGTGTGCGTAAAGCCCACCTGCGCGCCGCTGGCCTGGGCCGCGAGGGCCGGATTCCAGAACAGCGAGCTGGCGTCGAAGGCGTTAGCGGCGGCAGTCTGGCCCATCCCCGCCGAGCGGGCGTCGACCGGAATCTTCAGAAACTGAAAGCCGATGGTCCCGGCGCGGTCGCCTCCGAAGGAGGGGAGCACCTGGGCTGAGGTCGGCATGGTCGTCAGAAGGGCAGCGAGGAGCGCAACGCATACGCCCGCGGCACGGCGTGGATGGAGGATAGCGGATAGAAGATCGAAGATCTGAGCCATCCTCCATCTGCTATTCTCTGTCCTCGGCGCGCGCATGGCAGTCGAAGTAGGAAGGTGCGTCATAGCTAGAACCGGTAAGAGAGCCCAAAGACCATGTGGCGTTGCGGCAGGAAGCGGGCCGGGTTGAACGGGGGCAAGCCCGAGGTGGTCGGGTCCTCGTAGCGCGGGTCGCGGGTGCCGATGGGCACGTCGAAGTCCTCGTCGCCCCGGAGGTCGGTGAAGTTGGTCGAGGAGGCGTTCACGTCCGGGTAGGCCTCGCCGGTGACCGGGTTGACGATGATGCCGTTCAGCTGGTTGAACAGGTTGGTGATCTCCAGCGACAGCACGAGGTCGTTGCCCGCCATCGCGATGGAGCGCTGCAGCGTCAGATCCCACCACCACCAGGCCGCGCCGATCTCGGAGAACTGCTCCGACGGATCGCTCACCCGCTCGTAGATGGGCCGCCAGTCCTGCTCCCCGGTGAACGGG
The DNA here is from genome assembly GCA_009908885.1 of Bacteroidota bacterium. Lineage (GTDB taxonomy): Bacteria > Bacteroidota > Rhodothermia > Rhodothermales > JAAAOL01 > JAAAOL01. Next base: position 5,614 of record JAAAOL010000040.1, read on the forward strand.
TTCGTCTGCCGCCCCTGAAACTCGACCGGCGTGTAGCGCTGTCCGCTGCGGTAGGTCGTCGAGAGGTACAGCTTGAGGCGGTTCAGGCCAGGAATGCCCAGCCACGGATCGCTGCGGTCGTGCGTCAGCGTGACGCTGGCCTTGAGGTCCAGCGGGCGGTCCCAGGCCAGGGGCGTCTCGGTCGTGTTCGAAATATCGCCGCGCGCCAGGAAGTCGATCAGCGCGTCGTTGTTGGTGGAGGAGAGGCCCGTGGCGCGGGAGAACGAGCCGGAGATGTTGCCCTGGAACCAGTCGCCGATGCGCTTGATGTAGTTCGCCTCCACGCCGCGCACGCGGGCGAAGTCGCCGTTGACGCGGAAGGCGCGGACCGTCTCACGCCCGGTCGGGTCGCGGATGATGACGTCCTCCACCGTGATGAAGTCGAACTTGTCGCGCCAGAAGGCCGTGACGTTCAGCACGTCGTTCGCCGAGAGCTGGTTGCGCAGGCCCAGCTCGTAGGAGATGTCCACCTCGGGGTCGAGGTTGGGGTTGCCCAGGTCGGCGAAGAACGAGCGGTCCTGGAAGAACGGGTCGAGGCCGGTGTAGACGAACGTCGGGTGCGGCAGCTTGGTCGAGTGGCCGTAGTTGAAGAAGAGGACGCGGTTCTCGGTCACCGGGAACGAGACGCGCACCTTGGGCAGCACGCGGAACTTGGTGCGCAGGCCGAACAGCTTGACGGTGTCGTCCTTGTAGTCTTCGCGGATGCCGTCCAGGATCGGCGCGTCGGGGTTGTCGATGAGGTCGTCCACGTACTGGCCCGGCGCCCACCACTCGAAGCGTGCACCCACGTTGGCGATCAGCCCGCGATAGCGCAGCTGACCCGTGCCGAAGAGGGCGCCCCGCCGCGGCTTGACGCGCCAGATGTCGGAGCTGTCGCCCAGCCGGTCGGTGCCGGTGGCTTCGTCGTCGTCAGTCCCCACGGGCGCGCCCACCCACGGGCGGATCACGTCGATCCACTGGTAGTCGTTGAACTTGTTCTCGAAGCCGACGTCGAGGCGGTTGTTTTTACTCTCCGAGAACCACGAGTAGGTGGCCCGCAGCGTCCATTCTTCGGCGAAGTGATCGTGCCAGCGCGTGGCGATGCCGCCGTTGTTGAAGAGGCCCGGCCCGGGGAGGACGAACAGCGCGTTGGGATCGATGGGCTGGCCCGTCTCATCTACGAAGACGTCCGCCGGATAGGTGACGATGCTCTCCGGATCCAGCTCGCTCTCCACGTTCTCCGGCCGCCAGCGCCGCCCGTTGGCGTCGGCTCGCAGGCGCGTGAAGAGGCGGCTCACCTGCACCTCGTAGAACGAGCGCGTGGTCAGCACGTGCGACCACTTGAGGTAGGAGACGATGTTGTCGTGCGTGTACGTGTTGGCGTTCTCGGGCTGTAGCATGAAGGCGTACTGGAAGCCGGGACGCACCACCGACTCGTTGCCCGTCACCTGGAGCATGCGCGTGTTCTGGTTGACGGTCAGCGAGCGCTGGTACGAGCCCGTCAGCTTCATGCCCTGCTTCACCTGATAGGTCAGCTTGGCGAGGCCGCTCCAGCGGTTGCCGATGCGTGGCATCCACATGTCGGACTCGATGAGCGACGAACGCACGTCGTAGCCCTGCAGCGAGTCTGGGAAGGCCGTGCGGGTGAAGCCGTCCGAGAACTGCGCCTGGCCGGAGACGAAGAACCGCAGCCGTCCCGGCACGATGGGCCCGCCCAGGTTGAACTCGTAGATGTCTTCCTTGAAGTTCTCGTCCCAGCCGTCGTTCAGCCCGCCGAAGTTGTCGCGCTTGTGGGCGAAGAAGCCCTGGAATTCGTCCGTGCCTTCCTGGGTCTGTACGCTCACCACGCCGGAGGTCACGTCCCCGAACTCCGCGCCGATGCCGCCGGTGGTGACTTCGACCTCGCTGAAGGCGTTCGAGCCGATGTCGAGCCCGAAGCCGGTGCCCGCCAGCGGGTCTTTGGCCGAGACGCCGTCCACCACGTAACCCGTTTCGTTGGCGCGTCCGCCGCGGATGTAGAGGCCCGTCGGGTCCTTGATGACGCCCACCTGCGTGGCGACCACGTCCTGCACGTCGCGCAGCGGCGCCGCCTGGATCTGCTCAGCGGAGACGCTATACGCGCTCGTGGACTGCTCGACGTCGAGCAGCGGCTTCTCGCCCACGACGACGATCTCCTCGTCTGTCGAGAGGACCGCCTCTTGCAACTCGATGTCGAGCGTCGTCGTCTCGCCCTGCTGCACGCGTATGCCCGTGAAGAGCTTGCTCTCGTAACCGATGTAGGAGACGCGGATGTTATACTCACCCGCTTTGATCCCCTCGATGGCATAATTACCGTCGATGTTGGTCGCCGCCCCCTGCGTCGTGCCCTGGACGATCAGGTTCACGCCGATGAGGGCTTCGCCGGTTTCGGCGTCCGTTACCGTCCCCGCGATGCGGCCCTGGGCCGACGCCGAGTGGGCGCAGGTCGCCAGGGCGAGCAGGAGCCATCCTAACCAGTAGAGTCGACGCATGGTCGAGAGCAGTGAGTGTCAGTCCGTCGGTGGGTCGTAGGTCAGTCTAGAGGCCGGGGGCGGTCAGCGTGGGAAGCCGAGGCTCTCCAGGATGAGCTGGGTCGCCTCGCGTCCGGCATCGCTGTCGTCCTCCGGGTCCAGCATAATGGGCTCGCCGGTACGTTCGTTGATGAGGGGCAGCGCGAAGAAGGCGATGCGCTGGTCGTCACTCATCGAGGCAATCGTCGACGCGCCCGGCCACTCGCCGGAGTTGCCATCGAGCGTCCGGTATTGATAGCTGGCGCGGTAGAGGGAGATGGTACTCGATCCTTCCGCGACGTACGGCGGTGTCGTCACGAGGAACTGACCGGAGGCGAGCGTCGGCAAGGACTGGTCGACGCCCGGTAGCTCTTGATCGGGCACGATCGCACCCCGCGTCGGCAGCTGGAGGCGCAGCAGCGAGTCCGGCAGCGTGAAGAGGTCGTCCAGCGGCAGCAGCAACAGGGCTGGGTTGCCGAGGTTGTCCTCGGGGTCCTGTGGGGGAATCGCAGGCGCGTGGACCATCATCTTGCCTCCGCGCTCGAAAAACTGATCCGTCGCGTTGGCCGCGAAGGAAAGGTTGCTCGTCTGCGGATTCGCCGTCGCGTTGCTGGAGAGCCAGTAGATGAAGTTGTACTGCGCAAAGAACTGGCGCAGCGTCGGGTCGGCGTTGGGGGGCAGCAAGTCAGAACGCGGCACGTTGCCGGTGTTGCCGGTCGTAAACGGCCGGGAGATGTCCCAGAGGTCGATGGCCGCCCCGGCTGGCAGATAGTCCCGAAGCAGGCCGAGGTGGTAGTCGACGAGTGTCGTGCCGGTCTCGCGGCGGAAGTCGTTCACAAACAGGACCTCGCCGCTGATGGGTTTGACGTACCACGTGCGGCGCTGAAGGACGCTGGTGGTGTCCGTCTGGTCGACCGACCGTGCGTAGAACGTGTTCTCCGCATCCAGGCGCAGGTCGGGCACCGTCAGCGTCGTGCTCTGGAAGCCCCGGCCCAGAAAGACGCGGGCTTCCGTCGTCGTTGCTCCGTCCCCCGCCTCCTGGCCGACGAGCGTCACGAACTCAACGTCCGGCGGCAGCGGGGTGAACGAGGTGCTGTCGTTCAGGCTGATTTCGATCCGATCCAGGTTGGCGACCCCTTCCGGGTCGTCCGCATCCCAGCCGAAGGAGAAGACCGTGAACGTCGTGTCCGGCGGCTGGTCGAACGCACTCAGCCGCAGCGACGGCGGGGCGTTCTCGATGGGGAAGACCGTGCGGGCGGGCGTGGCGTCCAGCGTGCCGTCGTTGTCGATGGCGCGCACCTCGAACACCACGTTGGCCACGCGCTCGCCCCGCGGGATCGGGAGCAAGATGAGCGAGTCGCTGCTCGTCGTCGTCACCCACCCTTCATCGGGGCTGGCAGGCGGCTGATCGTCGGGGTAGAACCGCAGTTCGAACGACGTGACGAAGCCGTCCGGGTCCGTGCCGGACCACGCGGCGAAGACGGTGCTGGAGAGGCGGTCGGCCCCTTCCAGGTTGTCCACCAGCGACGAGTCACGGACGCTCAGTTCGGTTTCCGGAGGCTGGTTGTCCACCGCCGTCCCACTGATGCCCGTATCACAGGCCGCCAGGCCGAACAGCACCAGAGCCGTACTAACCCCAAGTATAAATCGATACAACACGCCGTATTCCATGTATTCGAAGAAAGCATGGAAGGGCGGAGGTGCGGAAGACGCCGCTCCCGCACCCCCAAACGCCTCCATGCATCTGCACTTATTTAAGCAGCATCATCGTCCGCGTGAACGTCTGGCCGCCGGCCTCCAGGCGGTACAGGTAGAGGCCGCTCGGCAGGCGCTGCGCGTCGAACGTGACGGTGTAGGCCCCTGCGGGCTGCTGGCGGTTGACGAGCGTGGCAACCTCGCGGCCCAGCACGTCATAGACCGTCAGCGTCACCGGGGAAGCCGACCCCACTTCGTAGCGGATCGACGTTTCCGGGTTGAACGGATTCGGGTAGTTCTGGTCCAGGGCAAAGGAGCCCGGCACCGTGCCGTCCTCGACGGACACGTTGACGCCGCCGATGTCGTCGCCGGTCTCGGGGACGAGCTTGTAGGCGCCGAACGAGAACCACCAGATGCCCTGGATGAAGCTGACCATGTCACCATCCTCGAAGGTAGACGTGTTGAAGTCGCCCGGGATGGCGTTCGAGGCGTCATCGGCCAAGACTTCGTTGTCTTCGGTCCCATCCGAGGAGTACGCCCACTCGCCGAATCCGGCATCGGCGCTCGTAATCTGGACGTCGTTGAAACGAATCATCATGCCTTCGTGCGCCTCAGCGACCTCGAAGGACGTCAGGGCGTTGGTCGGCACTTCCTTGTAGCCCAGCGGATCGCCGGAGCCGGTCACGGAGAACTGCACGTCCGTCAGTTCCGTGACGCCGAAGGTCTCCACGACGGTCGCTTCGGTGATGTTGATCTGGTCGCCCTGGTTCAGGGACTGCAGACCGTCACCCGCCAGGAGGACGCCGGACCAGGGGCCTTCCACATCATCTTGCACGACGTAGAAGCCCGAAGCCGTCGGGTCCGACTGTAGCGTCACGTTGAGGTTCATCGGCACGGTCGAGTCCGTGAAGGGACTGTCGCCGGGGCCGTTGCTGAACGTAAGCTGCACGTCTTCCACCTCGTTGATGCCGTCGGCCAGGAAGCGCGTGGTGGCACCGTCCGAGCTGGACTGGGCACCCGTGTTGTCCGTCGCCGTCACGAAGTAGACCACGAAGTCGCCATCAGGCTGTGCCGGAATCTCGAAGGTGTACGTCGTTCCGGAGGACGACGCCGGGGCGATGAACGTGGTGTCCGAATTAGCCGACGTGAAGTAGCCGAGCTGAACGGTGTCGAGCGTCCGAGAGGGATCGGCCGTGACATCGACGGTCACCTCGACCGGGTCGCTGCCGGGAACCCCCTCGGGCTTGGTCAGGCTGGTGATGACCGGCGGCGACTCGGTGATTTCGAGGTCCGCATCTTCCATCGGGCTGATGTTCATTACGACATCATCGGGCTCGCCGTTGGCAAACGGATCGAAGCCGGTGTAGGTCATGTAACCTTGAAGGTTGATGACCGAACCGGGCGGGGGCGGTACGAAGTCGTCATCCCGGACGTTGAAGGCGTCGCTGTCGTAGTCGCTTTGATCGTTGCGGTAGCGGAGCGACGTGTCGTAGGTGGGAATGACCGTCGTGGCTCCATCCGTCGTAACGGTCCAGTCCGGTCGCGCATCACTGATATTTCGTGCCTGGAGCGTAGCCCCTTCGAGACGCACGTACTGGCCGCGCAGGTTTTCCAGGTTGGCCCAGTTGATGACTACCTGACCTTCCGTCGCGGCTGCAGCGTTGGCATCCGCCGTCTGGATTACGACGGGCGCGCCGAAGTCGCCGTTCACGTCGAAGCGGTCCTGATCGTAGGTGCCGGGGTCTACGAGTTCAATCGTGCTGGGGCTGACTTGCATGACTGTCCCGAACGGGCCCACAGTACCCGTAATAGTAACCATGTCGCCCACGCCGAAGTTGAGCAGGCCGGTCGACTGGTAGTCGCCGTCGACGAGTTGGATGCCCATGCCTTCGACGCCTTCGGAGGCAGCGGTCGTGTCACGCACGAAGACGTGTACGCGTCCCGGGAAGCCATCCGTGGGCGTGGCGAGTCCCGAATTGCGCGGGTTGCTCATGATGACGGCCGTGAACTGCACCGTCTCACCGACGAGGTCGTTGAAGATGAACGCTTCGGTGTCGTCTTGGCTGCTGAAGTTGCCGTTCTGCAGTTCCTGGACATTGTCGTCGGAGATGTCGTTGATCTCGCGGACGGTCACCTGCTGCTGGGCCAGGACGGGCCCAACGAGCAGCGCCATCACGAAGAGGAAAGCGGTAGCGCGTCGTAGCATAGTGCGTCGGATAGTTTGGTACGGAGGTATCGAGAAGGTGCAGGGGGGAAGGACGGAGACCGTGCAGGCCGTTACTTGATGATGGCGAACTTGCCTTCTTGCACGTCGCCGGTGTCGAGGTCTTTGACGGTAAACAGGTACAGGCCGGTCGCGATGTCGAGGCCATTCTGGGAGAGGATGTCCCACGAGTGCTCGCCGCCGGGCAGCTGCCGCTCGGTGCCCGCGAAGTTGTCGTACCAGCGGATGTCGCCCTGGTAGGTGGCGGCGTCGTGGTCCAGCTCGGCGATGATCTCACCGGCCAGCGTGTAAATGCGGATTTCGGCGCGGGGCGGCAGGTTGTAGAAGTTGAGGCGGCGCGTGCGGGCGCTGCCGCCGTCCCAGGCCGCATTCACGCGGTACGGGTTCGGGTAGACGCCGACGCTGCCGTCGTTCTGGCCCTGCGGCGGCGTGCCCGGAAAGACGCGCACGGCGTTGGCCGTCCGGCTCGACTCGAACGAGGTCAGTCCGGCGTCCGGGTCGCCCTCGTCGAAGGCGGTGACGGTAAACAGATACTGCCAGCCGGAGAGCAGCCCGTCCACCTCGAAGCGGTAATGGTACGTACGCGGGTCGCCGTCGAAGGTCACGGGCTCGTCCAGGCGGATGGCGTCCAGGCCGTTGTTGAAGCCGGTGCGGTTGCCGGGCTCATCGAACTGGGCGATGAGCGACGCCTCGGCCAGCAGGTTGCCGCCCAGGTCGTCGCCGGGGTCGGTGCGGTAGATGCGGTAGCCCTCGAAGTCCTGCGTGCCCGTCACCGGGTCGATCGACTCCTCGGCGGTGCGGTCCCAGTAGAGGACGGCGGTCCCGGCCTCCAGCTCCACGCGCAGGCCCGGTGAGCGCGGCGGCTCGGGGATGAGGTAGCGGTCCAGCCGCCCGTTGCCATTGACATCTTCGCCCGCGTCCAGCCGGCCGTTGTAGTTGTTGTCCTCGCCCGAGTACGTGCGCCGCGCCCAGTCGATGTTGTTGACCAGCAGGCGGCGGCTCTCGGCGTTGTCTACGGGCTTGCCCGCCTGCCCCTGGAATTCTTCCGGCTTGAGCGCCGAGACGAAGGCGTAGGTCACCTGGAGCGTGTCGCCCGGCGCCACGCGCGGGAAGGGACCGATGGGGATGACGTTGATCCAGTTGCCGTCCGAGCGCTGGCCGTCGGTGCGCAGGCGCTCGAACCAGTCCTCCACGGCCTGCTCGAACTCCTGGTCCGTCTCGTACGAGACCGGATTCGGAAAGGGCGTCCGCATGCGGCGGTACTTCTCCTCGTCCGAGCTGGGGCGGGTCAGCTGGTCCGTCCCGCCGCTGAACTTCCACCAGCGCGGGTTCACCTGTGGGCGCGGGAGCCCGTCGGCGGCCAGCTCGTCGGCCACCGTGGGATAGAAGAAGCGTTGCTGCCCGGTACTCGGGTCACGCCACTCGGCGCCCAGGAGCGAGAGGGCGCCGTACGAGTTGATCGTCTCCTCCTGTCCGCCCGCGTTGAAGGCGTAGATCGTCGTCAGGCTGTCCAGGTAGCCCAGGCCGCCCTTGTTGAAGAAGGCGCCGCCCGCATCCTGGGTCGTGTTTACGTTGCGGACGACCATGTCGTTGTAGAAGCCGACGTAGACGCTGTCCCAGGGGGCCGAGCTGATATTGATGATGTCGAAGTTGGCGATCACGAAGTATTCCGTGAACGGGAAATTCCACGCGAACGTGGTGGTCTCGACCTTCGCGCCGAGTTGGCCCTGCGGGTCGGGCATGGGGATGAACGTGCCCGGCAGCACCGCGGCGGTGTCGACGTAGGTGGAGGTGAAGTCCTGGTGGCTGGTGGCGGCGCGGGTGAAGACGTCGGAGGAGGGGAGCGAGGAGCGCTCGCGGATCGTCGTCAGCGGGGCAAACTCGTAGCCGCTGGCGCCGGGGCTATAGCCGCCTGAGGCCGTCTGCGCGCCGGTGCGGACGGTCACGATGCCGTCGCTGCGTAGCGCGCCGACCCAGAGGCCCGACTCGAAGAGGTGCTCCACGCCAGAATCCAGCGGATACTCGAAGGAGGGCGGACCGGTCGGGTTGTTGCGGACGTTCGAGCGGCCAAAGAACCCTGAGTTGGTGACGGTCAGGCCCACGTTGCCCACGTCGGAGACGCGCTCTTCGAACGGGGCTCCCTGCCCGGACGCGGAAGGCGGGACGCACAGACCCAGGCTACACAGGACGAGCAAGGCGACCCACAGAGTACGACGGCGACGGATCATCAAACGAGATGCGGTGGTGGGCAACGGGTTACAGGTATGTATGGTAACATGCGCATTGATTAAGTTCAGGCAAAAAGCGATGCGCGGATTATGAGGACGTTAATTCCTGATTCGAAGACGGGCAATTCAGCGGAGACAACCTTCCGGCCATCAATATCGTTACATTGCCCTGTCGTCCTTTTCCGTCACTCGTTTCTCCTTCGACGGACCTCCCCGGTGTGATGCAACGACTTCTCGGAGCGTGGTTGGTCACTGCGATAATAGTTACAACAGGAATCTCGGCGTGTGAGGTTCCGCAGACCGACGTGTCGGAGGCAGATTCGTCCTCCGTCTACGTACAGGCGTCGACGCCGAGCCCCGGCGGCACGGGCAAGGTGTACATGGGCCGCGAGATCGCGGAGGTCACCGAGGCCGCCGATGCCGCGTGGCTGGAACGCCCGCAGCGCGCCGTCAGCGAGTTTCCCGACCGCGTCGTGGAGGCGCTGGACCTGTCGCCGGATGACGTCGTGGCCGACATCGGGGCGGGGACGGGCTACTACACCTTCCGCCTCGCCCCGCGCGTGCCCGACGGCCGGGTGCTGGCGGTCGATATCCAGCCGGCCATGCTGGATACCATCCGCACCCGCGCTGCTGCCGACACGCTCGCCAACGTCACGCCCGTACTCGGCACACCTACCGATCCCAACTTGCCGGACGACAGCGTGGACGTGGCGCTCATCGTCTTTTCGTACACCGAGTTCTCGCATCCACGCGAGATGATCACGGCCATTCGTGAGGCCCTCGTGCCCGGGGGGCGGCTGGTGCTCGTAGAGTATCGGGGCGAAGACTCGACCCTGCCCATCGACAGTCTGCACCGCATCACCCAGGCGCAGGCCCGCCGTGAGATGGCCGCCGCCGGACTGCGGTGGGTCGAGACGCGGGACGTGTTGCCGCAACAGCACTTCATCGTGTTCGAGAAACCGCCGTCGACCGAGCGCGCCGCCGCCACGTCGTAGCCACCTACCGGCCTCGCCGCATGAAACCGCAAGACTATCCCATCGACGGCGTGCTGGACCTGCACGCCTTCGCCCCGAGCGACGTGGGCGACCTCGTGCCCGAGTATCTGCGCGTCTGCCGGGAGCGCGGGCTGCTGGACGTCCGCATCATTCACGGCAAGGGGACCGGCACCCTGCGCCGCAGCGTCCACCACCTGCTGGACCGCCTGCCGTACGTGCGCACCTACCGCCTCGCGGACGACGCCAGCAGCTGGGGCGCCACGCTCGTCGTCCTGGAACCGGAAGAGACTGCCCCCGCGTGATGCATGTATCTGCGTTGTTGCTCCGTCGCGCCGTCGTGTGGGGCGTGCTGGGTCTGACCGTGCTCGTCGCGGGCTGTTCGGGGTCGCGCGAGGGCGCAGCACCCGATGCCGGGCCCTCTGCGCCGTCCTCGCCCGAGACGGATGTCTCGGCAGCCCCCGTGGCGCGCACGGTGGACGGGTTTCGCATCCAGGTGTTCACGTCGTCGGAGAAAGGTGAGGCCGACGCGCGGGCCGCTGCCGTCGAGCAGTGGTGGGCGGGGCTGTCCGCGTCGGAGCGTCCGGTGGGCTTGCGACAGGACGAGGCGCCCGTCACGGTGGCCTGGCGGCAGCCCTACTACCGGGTGCGGGTGGGCACCTTCGTGCGCCGTGCGGAGGCCGAGCAGGCGCTGCCGCTGCTGAAGCGGCGCTTCGGGACGGCCTTCATCGTGCCAGACCGGGTGACGGTGGTGCGGTAGGAGCGCTGCGCCGGATGGTGTGGAACCCCTCGCCTTCGTACCTTGCCCCGTCCCGTCACCGGCTCGAAGCATCGCATCGCCATGGAACCCTCCGTATCACCCACTCCCGCAGCCACGCTGGACCATCTCTCGACGAAGGCCCAGGCGATGGCGCCGTGGCTCAAGGCGTTGGGGGTGGCGAACATCGTCATCGGCGTCCCATCGGCGGTGGCGCTGGTGGGCGTCGTCTACATTTGGTTGGGCGTCGTGCTGTACCAGGCCGGGGAGCGGGCGACGACGGCCTCGGGGGCGGACCTGGTGGCGCTGATGGACAAGCTGCGCACGTATTTCCTCGTCATGACCATCCTCACGATCCTGGGCGTGGTCCTCGCATTGGGCTACCTGCTCATCATCGGCGTCGTGGTGATGGGCCTGACCGATGCGCTGTCGTTCTGACCGAGAAACCTGTCCGGCCCCTTCGCACGTACGAAGTGCCTGTGAAGACGGATTGAGAGTGTTCCGCCATGCCTGATCTCCACTTCGACGCGCCCAACCTGATCCACTGGGCCATCCCGGCCTTCATCCTGCTCCTCCTGGTCGAGGTCATCGTCAACGCCATCGACCACCGCGACCTGTTCGAGGTCAAGGACACGTTTGCGAGCCTGGCGATGGGCGTCGGCAACGTGGTCATCGGCCTCGGCGTCAAGGCGATGATTCTGGGCGTCTTCTGGCTGACGTACGAGTGGGCGGGCTTCTTCAAGGAGGCGCTGGCCCCGAACCTGTGGTACGCCTGGGTGCTGCTCTTCTTCGCCGAGGACGCCACGTACTACTGGTTCCACCGCATCAGTCACGAGTGTCGTTTCTTCTGGGCCTCGCACGTCGTCCACCACTCGTCGCAGAAGTACAACCTGTCGACGGCGCTGCGGCAGACGTGGACGGGCAACGTCACGGGGTCGTTCGTCTTCTGGATCTGGCTGCCGCTCGTCGGCTTTCACCCGGTGGCGGTGATGACCATGCAGTCGATCAGCCTGCTCTATCAGTTCTGGATTCACACTGAGACGATCGAGACGCTGCCGCGGCCCATCGAGTGGGTCTTCAACACGCCTTCGCACCACCGCGTCCACCACGGTTCGGACGTCAAGTACCTGGATCGCAACCATGCGGGCATCCTGATCATCTGGGACCGCATGTTCGGCACGTTCCAGCCGGAGGAGGAGCGCCCGACGTATGGGCTGACGAAGAACATCGACACGTACAACCCTGTGCGCATCGCCTTCCACGAGTGGGCCGATATCTGGCGGGATGTGCGTCGGCCGTTGCCCTGGAAAGACCGGCTGGGGTATCTCTTCGGCCCGCCGGGGTGGAGCCACGACGGCTCGCGCAAGACGACGGAAGAGATGCGCGCGGAACTGCTGGAAGGGGAGCCGGAACGCGTCCAGGCATGAAAGGACCCACGCGCAACAACCGCATCTGCACCCTGAAGCGCCGCCGCGACGCGCTGCTCAACCGGGCGTGTACGCGGCAGGAGCGGGAAGACATCCTGGCCGAAGTGCGGGCCATCAACCGGACGATCTGGGAGCTAGAAGGACTCCGTCGCCGCAGCGAGTAGGGGATCGGCGCAGGTGGTGTCGTCCGGGACCGGGTTGGGCGTCGGCTGGTCGCGCACGTCGAAGAGCTGCACCAGAAACTCGACCGTCTCGCCGCCGGGCACGTCGCAGTTCTCGCCGTTGGCATCGCAGCCCGTGCCGCGCCGCCCCCAGGCGAGGGCGGGCGGGACCACGATGCGCCGGACGCCCTGCTCCCGCATCTGTTCGTTCGCCACGGTGCCCAGCAGGCCGCGGTTCCAGCCTTCGATCAGCGCCGGGTCGCCCAGGACGAAGGTGAACGGCGGCAGGCTGTCGGCGCAGGTGGAGAGAAAGACGCGCCCGGTGCGGGCCAGCCGTCCGACGTAGTGCACCGTGTGGATGCGGTCTTCCTGGGCTGCTTCCCCGCCGCCCACCACCAGGTCTTCGATCTCGACCTGAGGCGGAGGATCGGCCGTGTCACAGGCGCCGGTCAGCAGTACCAGCGCGACGAGCAGCAGGCAGCGATGGACGGCGGTGCGCAGCATGGTCGATTACCAGGGGAGGAGCGGTTGTCGGGCAGGCCGGTTCGGGGAAACCATGTCGTTCGTTTCACGGCGACCTCATGACGGCAGACCGCGGACGACGGACCGCGGAGCATACTCCTTTTGGCGGTCTGCCGTCCGTCGTCTTCAGTCACGGGGCATTATCGGTTCGCATCCACAACTCAAGTTATAGTACGAACCACGTCCCGAAATTCGTACGATGGCACGCTATCCAATCCGCACCCAGTCCAGGTCCTCACGCGTGATCGCGATGTGGCCCTTCGCGTCGATGAAGCGGTTGGCGCTGTCGGCGGGGAAGTGGAGCAGGTCGAACGGCGCGGCGCGGTCCACGTCGGCGACGGCTTCGCGGACGATCGCGACGTACGGATCGAGGCTGGTGGCCCACTTGCCCATCGCGAAGTGCGTGTGGCGGTAGCGCCGCGTCAGCGAGGCGATCTTGTCGACGCCGACACTGCCCGCCTCGCCCCAGAACATGGGCTGCCCGCGCAGCGGATCGACCTGGACGACGTCGGGCTTGTACTTGTCGCCCACCCGGATCTCGACGGTCAGGTCCGGATAGTCCGGCAGGTAGAGCGCCCACAGGAACGCCTTCATCCAGACGTGCTCGATGCGCTCCTGCTTCTTCTTGACGAAGACGACCTGCTCGCCGTGAGCGCGGAGGGTCAGCTTGCGGCGCAGGTGCCGGTCGGACATGAGGATGGGTTGGGTGGTTTTTTGGTTGCTGGTTTCTGGTTGATCCGATGATGCTGGTCCAACGAGGAACCAACAACCCGTAACCAACCAACTAATAATCATCAACCAGTAACCGAAACACCGAAAACGCCCCCCACCGGCGAGGCGATGAGGGGCGTTCCCGAGCTAGGGTAGAACAACGTGCGGATCGGTTTAGTCGATCTCGCCCGCGTCTTGCAGGCGCTGCAGGTTGTTCAGGTTGCTGCGGACGTGCTCGGCGGAGGCTTCCATCAGGGCCAGCTCCTCATCGTTGAGGTCGACCTCGATGACTTCGTCGATGCCGTCGGCGCCCAGCACGCACGGTACGCCGATGAACAGGTCGTTCAGGTCGTACTGGCCGTCGCACCAGGCGGCGCAGGGCAGCACGCGGCCCGAGTCCTTGATCATGGCTTCGCACATCTCCGCGGCCGCTGCGCCCGGCGCGTACCAGGCGGAGGTGCCCATCAGGCCGACGATCTCGCCGCCGCCCCCTTTGGTGCGTTCCACGATGCCGTTGATGGTGTCGTCGTCCAGCAGCTCCGTGATCGGGATGCCGCCGACGGTGGTGTAGCGCGGGAGCGGGACCATGGTGTCGCCGTGGCCGCCCATCAGGAGCGCCTGGATGTCGCGCACGGAGACGCCCAACTCCATCGCCAGGAAGGCGCGGTAGCGGGCCGTGTCCAGCACGCCGGCCATGCCCATCACGCGGTGGCTCGGGTAGTCGCTCGCCTCGTAGGCCACGTACGTCATCACGTCGAGCGGGTTGGAGACGACGACGATGATGGCGTCCGGGCTGTGCGCCACGAACTGCTCGGTGACCGACTTGACGATGGAGGCGTTCTTGGCCAGGAGGTCGTCCCGGCTCATGCCCGGCTTGCGCGGCAGGCCCGCCGTGATGACGCACAGGTCCGAGTCGGCCGTGTCCGCGTAGTCGTTCGTGCCGATGACCGTCGTGTCGAACCCGTGGATCGGTGCCGATTCCATCAGGTCGAGCGCCTTGCCCTGCGGCAGGCCCTCCACGATGTCGATGAGTACGACTTCGTGCG
>JAAAOL010000274.1 GCA_009908885.1 Bacteroidota bacterium
GCGTGGGGACGAGACGCGCGACCAGCTCACGCGCATCTACGGCATCACCTTTCCCAAGAAGAAAGAGCTGGACCAGTACCTGGAGCGGCTGGAGCTGGCCCGCGAGCGCGACCACCGCAAGCTGGGGCGCGAGCTGGAGCTGTTCACCTTCAACAAGAAGGTGGGCCCGGGCCTGCCGATGTGGCTGCCCAAGGGCGCCACGCTGCGCGAGACGCTGTCCGACTTCCTCAAGCAGGAGCAGGTGCGCCGCGGCTACGAGCCGGTCATCACGCCCCACATCGGGCGGCTGGAGCTGTATGAGACCAGCGGGCACTACCCCTACTACCGCGAGAGCCAGTTCCCGCCCATGCTGCTCTCGGACGCCGACGCCGAGAAGGAGGAGGGCTACCTCCTCAAGCCGATGAACTGCCCGCACCACACGCAGATCTACGCGGACAAGCGCCACTCTTACCGCGACCTGCCCGTGCGCTACGCCGAGTTCGGCACCGTCTACCGCTTCGAGCAGAGCGGCGAGCTGGGCGGGCTCACCCGCGTGCGCGGCTTCACGCAGGACGACGCCCACATCTTCTGCACCGAGGAGCAGGTCAAGGACGAGTTCAAGAACGTCATCGACCTGACGCTGACGGTCCTCCAGGCGCTCGCGTTCGAGGACTTCACGGCGCAGATCTCGCTCCGTGATCCCGGCAACATGGACAAGTACGTGGGCGAGGCCGAGCAGTGGGACCGCGCCGAGCAGGCCATCCGCGAGGCCACCGAAGAGATGGGCCTGGAGGCTGTGGAGGTAGAAGGCGAGGCCGCCTTCTACGGGCCCAAGCTGGACTTCATGGTCAAGGACGCCCTGGGCCGCGAGTGGCAACTGGGCACCGTGCAGCTGGACTACAACCTGCCGGAGCGCTTCGACCTGACTTACATCGGCGCGGATGACAAACCGCACCGCCCGGTCATGATTCACCGCGCCCCGTTCGGCTCGCTGGAGCGCTTCGTCGGCGTCCTGATCGAGCACTGCGGCGGCAACTTCCCGACGTGGCTGGCGCCGGTGCAGGTGGCCGTGCTGCCCATCGGCGAGGACTTCGCCGCCTACGCCCGCGAGGTGGGCCAGGCGCTGCGCGAGGCCGGCTTCCGCGCCGACGTGGACGACAGCGACGAGACCGTCGGCTACAAAATCCGCGAGGCCGAGATGCAGAAGGTGCCCTACATGCTCGTCATCGGCCAGCGCGAGCAGGACGCCGGGACCGTGGCCGTGCGCCGCCACGGCGAGGGCGACCAGGGCGCCGTCCCGCTGGACGACTTCGTGCAGCACCTGCGCGACGAGATCGCCCGCGAGCTGCATCGCACCTGAAAACCGCCGCTTTCACACGAACCTGCATCGCTCGGGGAAACCTGACGGTAGAAGTTTCGATAAAAATCAGTAGTTTATTTGTGCCGGTCAGGCGCTACGGGGCCGATCGGCACGCACGGCACGACTCGCTCAGCCTACACACCAGACCACACGAACGACTATCGCAAACGTAGATCGCACACGCATCAACGAAGAGATTCGCGCGAATGAAGTGCGCGTCGTCGACCCGGACGGCGAACACGGGGTCTACCCGATCGAAAAGGCGCTCGACATGGCGCGCAACCACCAGCTCGACCTCGTCGAGATCGCACCGAATGCCAATCCACCGGTCTGCAAGATCATGGATTATGGCAAGTACCGGTACGAGCAGCAGAAGAAGGAGAAAGAGCAGCGCAAGAAGCAGCACGCCGCCCAGCTCAAGGAGATCCGCTTCCGCCCTCGGACGGACGACCACGATTTCAACTTCAAGACGAAGCACGCGCGCGGCTTTCTGGAAGACGGCAACAAGGTGCGCGCCTACGTCCAGTTCCGCGGGCGCGACATCATCTACAAGGATCAGGGCATGGAGATGCTCAAGCGCTTCATCGAGGAGCTGCAGGACATCGCCAAGATCGACCAGTCGCCGCGCATGGAGGGCCGCCGCATGACCACGATCCTGGCTCCGCACAAGAACAAGTGACGGCGCGACCGGAAAACGCTACGGGACTGACTTCACGCTAAATTCCTGCCATCGGCGGGATCGCGGTGCTCGGACGGCTTGTTCGTCTGAGCACCGCGCGCTATGTTGGGCAACTCGATATTATGACCCGGAGAGGCGGTCCGCGACGGAACGCCTCTTTTTTTGCCCCGTTTGTGTGCGCCCGGGTAATTTTCATGACCGCTCACGAGAGCCGAGAGCACCATGCCGAAGATGAAGAGCAACAGCGGCGCGAAGAAACGCTTCAAGAAGACCGCCAGCGGCCGCATCAAGCGCAAGAAGGCCTATAAGAGTCACATCCTGACCAAGAAGAGCCAGAAGCGCAAGCGCAACCTGCGCAAGGATACGCTGGTGGACAAGACGGACGAGAAGCGCATCAAGCGCCTGCTTGGATAGTGCTTCGTGCTTTGTCCTTCGTACTTGGTTCTTGATTGAACCAAGAACTAAGAATCAAGAACTAAGAACCAACCCCTATGCCTCGCGCAACCAACAAAGTGGCGTCCCGCCGCCGCCGGAAGAAGGTGCTGAACCAGGCGAAGGGCTACTGGGGCAGCCGAAGCAAGCTGTACTCGGTGGCCAAGCACTCGGTCGAGAAGGGCCTGCAGTACGCCTACCGCGACCGCCGCCAGAAGAAGCGCCAGTTCCGGCGCCTGTGGATCACCCGCATCAACGCCGCCGCCCGCCAGAACGGCACGACCTACTCCCAGCTGATGGGCGGCCTCCGCAAGGCCGACGTCGAGCTGAACCGCAAGGCGCTGGCCGACCTGGCGATGCACGACCCGACCGCCTTCCAGGCCGTCGTCGACGCCGCCGAGTAAACCCCCTGCGACGCCCCTCGCCATGCCCCATCCCCAGGGCCATCGATTTTTTACCGTGACGCTTTCCCGCCAGGGGCGTTAACGGCTTCCGTGTGAGCAGGTCTCACCACGACATCCCGCCCCTGCGCGAGCAGGCCTGGCGGGATTTTTTGTTTGTTGGTCCCTGGTCCTTTGTACTTCGCACTTGGTTCGACGAAGACGGAGACCCAAGAACCAAACACCAAGAACAAAGCACGAAACACGCTCATGCTAGAGCTTGTCGACGAGTTGCGCCAGGAGATGGAGGCGGAGGAGATGACGTCCGAGGACGACGTCGAGCGCTTCCGCATCAAGTATCTCGGCCAGAAGCGCGGCCGGATCACGAAGATGTTCAAGAAGATCCGTGACGTCGCGCCCGAGGATCGACCCGCCTTCGGCCAGCAGCTCAACGCGTTGAAGCAGGAGACCGAAGCCCGCCTGGAGCAGGCCCGCGAACGGCTGGCCCAGGACCGCCCGGACGAGACCGTCTCCATCGACCTCACGCTGCCGGGCCGCCGTCCGTTTCGCGGCTCCGTCCACCCGCTGACGCAGACGATGAACGATGTCGTGCGCATCTTCGAGCGGTTCGGCTTCGCGGTGGCCGAGGGGCCGGAGATCGAGGACGACTGGCACAACTTCACGGCGCTCAACTTCCCGCCGGACCACCCGGCGCGGGACATGCAGGACACCCTCTTCATCGAAGCCTCGGAAGGCGGCGAGGGCGGCGTGCTGCTGCGCACCCACACCTCGCCCGTGCAGATCCGCGTGATGCAGGAGCAGCCCCCGCCGGTGCGCGTCGTGGTGCCGGGGCGCGTCTACCGCAACGAGGCCATCTCGTACAAGTCGTTCTGCCTCTTCCACCAGGTCGAGGTGCTGTACATCGATGAGGACGTGACCTTTGCCGACCTCAAGTACCTGCTGCACGCCTTCGCCCGCAGCCTCTTCGGCGACGACGTGCGGCTGCGCTTCCGGCCCAGCTTCTTCCCCTTCACCGAGCCGAGCGCCGAGGTAGACATCTGGTGGGAAAACCCGGACCACCCCGACGGTGGCCAGTGGCTCGAAATCCTGGGCTGCGGCATGGTGGACCCCAACGTGCTCACGGCGGTCGACATCGACCCCGAGCGCTACACGGGCTACGCGGCAGGCCTGGGCATCGAGCGCATCGCCATGCTGCGCTACGGCATCGACGACATCCGCCTCTTCTACGAGAACGACGTCCGCTTCCTCGACCAGTTTTAGGAGCTTCGGACGCTCGCTGCGCTCGCTTGGGGGCTTGGCACTTGGCTACACTCTCTTCACCTTCACTCTTCTGCATCTCTCTCATGGCGAAGACCAACTTTGAGAAGCTGGAAGTATACCTCGAATCGGAACAGCTAGCCGATGCGATCTGGGACATCGTGATAACGTGGGACGGATTCGCCCGACGTACAGTGGGAACACAACTGGTGCGCGCGGCTGACAGCGTCCCGGCAAACATCGCTGAGGGCACAGGTCGAGGCACCAAGAAGTCCAAACGTCACTTCGTGCGCATCGCTCGCGGCTCGCTGTACGAAACAAAAAACTGGCTGCGCCGCGCCTATCGCCGTGATTTGCTAACTGAGGCCCAGGTGAGCGCCTTGCGCGAATACACTGATATTCTCCCCCTCAAGTTGAACGCCTACCTCCGCTCGCTAGGCTCCTGACCAAGCACCACAGCGAACGCAGTGAGCGTACTAAGCACAAAGAACTATGTACATATCCAACAACTGGCTCACGCAGTACGTCGACCACGATCTCGACGCCGAGACGCTAGCGGAGGCGCTGACGATGGCCGGGCTCGAAGTGGAAGGCCTCGACGTGATCGGCGCGGCGCTGGACGGCGTCGTCGTCGGGCACGTGGAGGCCGTCCGCGAGCATCCGAACGCCGACCGGCTGACGCTGTGCGACGTGGACCTGGGCACGGGCGAGACCGTGCAGATCGCCTGCGGCGCGCCCAACGTGGCCGCCGGGCAGAAGGTGCCGGTCGCCACCGTGGGCACGACGCTGATGCTGCCGAGCCGCGACAATCCCGACGAGAAGACGCCCGTCACCATCGAGAAGGCGACCCTGCGCGGCGAGACCTCGCGCGGCATGATCTGCGCCGAGGACGAGCTGGGCCTCTCCGACGACCACAGCGGCATCATGGTGCTGCGCGAGGACGCCGAGGTGGGCCAGCCCTTCGCGGACTACCTGCGCGCCCTCGGCACCGACCCGCAGGACGCCGTGCTCGACATCGCCATTACCCCGAATCGCCCGGACGCGACCAGCCACCTGGGCGTGGCCCGCGACGTGGCCGCGCTCTACGACCTGCCGCTCCAGCGCCCCGAGGTCGATCTGCCCAGCGAAGGCGGCGAGGCGGCGGAGCACGTCACCGTCGACATCCAGGCGCCCGAGGCGTGCCCGCGCTACGTGGCGCTGTTGGTGCGGGGTGTGGAGATCACCGAGTCGCCCGCGTGGCTCAAGCAGCGCCTCACCGCCATCGGCCTGCGCCCGCGCAACGTCATCGTGGACATCACCAACTTCGTGATGCACGAGTGCGGCCAGCCGCTGCACGCGTTCGACTTCGATCAGATCGCCGGACGGAAAATCGTCGTGGACACCGCCGCGGGCGGCGAGACGTTCACCACGCTGGACGACAAGGAGCACACGCTGCCGGAGGATACGCTGCTCATCGGCGACGCCGAGCGTCCCGTGGCGCTGGCCGGCATCATGGGCGGGCAGAACTCCGAGGTGACGGACGCCACGACCGACGTGCTCATCGAGAGCGCCTACTTCGACCCGTCCACGATCCGCCGCGCCGCCAAGCTGCTCGGCATCGCGTCCGACTCCTCGTACCGCTTCGAGCGTGGCGTGGACCGCGTCGGGCAGGTGTGGGCCGCCGCCCGCGCCGCCCAGCTGATGGTGGACCTGGCCGGCGGCACGCTCGTCCCCGGCATGGTGGACGCCCACCCGCTGCCGCCCGAGCCCGTCGTCCTCACGCTGCGCCCCGAGCGCGTCGATGCGCTACTCGGCGTGCACGTGCCGACCGACCGCATCACGCACATCCTGACGAAGCTCGGCTTCGAGGTGACGCCCGACGGCGATGACCAGAATGGCGAAGCGTTCCGCGTCACCGTGCCCACGTGGCGGCCCGACGTGGAGCGCGAGGTGGACCTCATCGAGGAGGTGGCCCGCATCTACGGCTACGACCAGATTCCCGAGCCCGCCCACTCGCGCCTCCCGAACCGCACGCCGCGCGAGCTGCCCGTGGCCCAGCTGCGCCGCAGCACCCGCGCGCTGCTGAGCGGCCTCGGCTACCGCGAGACGTACACCAACAGCATGCTCCCGCTCGACACCGCCGAGGCGTTCAACGCGCCCACGCTGGGCGGTGAGGCCATGCACGGCCCGGTCGTCGAGACGCTGAACCCCATCTCGCAGGAGATGAAGGCGCTGCGCCCGAGCCTGCTGCCCGGCCTGCTGGAGGTCGTCCGCTTCAACCAGAACCACGGACAGGAGGTGCTGCGCTTCTACGAGTTCGGCCACGTCTTCCGCCGCAGCGACGACGGCGGCGTGGTGCCGGGCTATGCCGAGCACGAGGCGTTCATCACCGTCGCCAGCGGCCCGGTCGTGGAGACGACGTGGGACCAGCAGGGCCGCCCGCTCGACGTGTTCGACCTGAAAGGGGTGGTGGAGCAGCTGCTGACGGCGCTCCGCATCCCGGACGTGACCATGACGCCGTCCTACGACCCGACGCCGGTGATGACGTATCACCTCCAGATCGCCTCCGGCGAGACGCCCGTCGGCGTCCTCGCGCGCCTCGCGGACGACGTGATGGACGAGTACGACCTGCGCGAGCCCGTCTTCTTCGCCGAGCTGGACTGGAGCACGCTCGTCGGCCTCGCCGCGCCGTACCTGGAGCGCCGCTATGCGCCCGTCAGCCGCTTCCCGGTCGTGGACCGCGACATCGCCGTGGTCGTCCCGCGCCGCCAGCCCATCGGCCCGATGATGAACCTCATCCGCGAGGCCGGGCGCCCGCTGCTGCGGCACGTCGGCGTCTTCGACCTCTACCAGGGCGAGCACATCGACGCGGACAAGAAGAGCGTGGCCTTCTCGCTGCGCTTCGGGGCGGACCGCACGCTGACCGACCAGGAGGTGGACGAGCGCGTGGCGGCCATCCTGAACCGCCTGCGCCAGGAGACCGGCGCCACGCTGCGGCAGTGACGTTTTTTGTTTGCGTCGTGTAGCGTATTATAATGTATTCCTCGCTGCATGACGCCCCCAGCGGCACGACGGGCAGCGAGGACGGCATCCTCCGATCATCCCACCGCGCGCACCGCATGAGCACTCCATCGGACGCAGACGCTTCCCCAGATCCGGCGAACAGCCAACCCGCGGGCGACGGCGCCTCGCCCGAGCAGGGACTGGCCCGCCTCCGCCACCCGCGCTCGCTGGAGCGGCTCCGCGACCGCGTGCAGACGGTGGCCGAGGAGCTGGCCCGCCTCCGTGAAGAGAACGCCGCTCTCCGCGACCGCGTCGAAGAGCTGGAGACGCGCCCGCCCACCGATCCGGACCTGACGACGATCACCTTCGACGAGGACCCCGAGACGCTGCGCCGCACGGTGGAGAACTTCATCGGCGCCATCGACGACTACCTCGCCGAGACGTCTCCCGACGGCTAGGCTTCTACTCGCGCCCACCTCGTGCTCCGCCTTCCGGTCATGGACAAGTCGATCCGCGTTCGCATTCTGGGCCGCGACTACCCGCTCCGGGTGCGCGACGGCGACGAGACGCTGACCCGCGACATCGCCGCCTACGTCAACGACAAGATGGTGGCCTTCCGCGAGGCCCACCCCGAGGAGTCCGACCTGACGACGGCGGTGATCACGGCGCTCGCCATCGCCGAGGAGCTGTACGCCACGTGGGAGGACGAAGACCAGGCTCAGGCCGCCCTCGCCGAGCAGCTCGATGCCCTGAGCGATACGCTCGATGCGGCCCTGAGCGACGCCCCCTCGCCCGAGACGACCGCGCCATAACCCTCTGCAGCGAGGCGGCTTGACTTAAGCGTGCGCCGCATCGTAAATAACGGGCAGTCGGAACAGCCTCGCCGTCGCCCTGTGTAAAGAGGCGCCTTGACGGAACGGCCCCCACCGATCCGTGGCGGACACGGCAAATAAGAACCTTTACACTTATAATAAAGGGAGCCTACCTTCGGATTCGGACACCAGGCCTCACTCTCGGTCCTGCCGGGAGCTTTCGGCGCACGCCGGAAGACAACAGTGGAAGGTGGAAGAATCAGAGCGGCACCCACCGTGTGAAGAAGAAGGGTTCTTTTAGACCCGCCGCCACGGATCCGTGAGGGTCCTTTCGTACTAGCGCCCCGGTAGGCCCGCTTCTGCCGGGGCGTTGCTGTTTGGTACCGGGACGGTGCCCTACCCACCGAACTAGACCTCGAACGACCATGCTATCGACGATTGGTGTCTATGCGGTCGTCGCCGTGGTTGCGCTCCTCGTGGGCGTTCTCATCGATAGATTCTTCCTGACCCGGATTGGCACCAGCACACTCTCGCAGGCCGAAGCGCGTGCAGAGCAGATCATCGCCGATGCCGAGCAGGAAGCCGCGGCCTTCCGCCAGGAACACGTGGAGTCAGTCAAAACGGAGCTGCAACGCCAGCGCGAGGCCTTCGACGACAAACGCGAGGCGGCCCAGCGCGACCTCCAGCGCCACCAGCAGAAGCTGGAGCAGCGCCAGAAGAAGCTCAACCGCCGCACCCAGCAGATCAACAAGCGCGAGAAGGCCCTCCACAAGGCGACCGACGCCGTGGAGTCGCTCCGCACTGAGGCCACGCAGCAGCAGCAGCACGCCCGGCAGACGCTGCAGCGCGCCCAGGCCCTGGTCGGCGGCGCGACGGAGCGCGAGGCGACGCTGGACGAGCGCGAGAAGGACCTGGAGGCCCGCCACAAGGCACTGGCAGCGAAGGAGGAAAAGGTGGAGCGCATGGTGGGCGAGCAGCTGCGCAAGCTGGAGCAGGTCTCCGGCCTCACGCAGCGCGAGGCCCGCGAGGCACTCATGGAGCAGCTCGTGGACGAAGCCAAGCTCGAAGCGGCATCGCACATCAAAGAGATCCGCGACGAAGCCAAGCTGAACGCCAACCGCGAGGCGCGCCGCATCATCCTGACGGCCATCCAGCGCACCGCCGCCAGCCACGCCATCGAGAACACCGTCTCGGTGGTCAACATCCAGTCCGACGAGATGAAGGGCCGCATCATCGGGCGCGAGGGGCGCAACATCCGCGCGTTCGAGGCCGCCACCGGCATCGAGGTGATCGTGGACGACACGCCCGAGGCCGTCATCCTGTCCGGCTTCGACCCGGTGCGCCGCGAGATCGCTCGCATCGCCCTCACGCGGCTCATCCAGGACGGCCGCATCCACCCGGGCCGCATCGAAGAGGTCGTGGAGAAGGCCCGCGAAGACATGGAAGAAGAACTCATCGAGACGGGCGAGCGGACGGTCATCGACCTCAACCTGCACGGCCTGCACCCCGAGCTGATCCGCCTCGTCGGCCGGATGAAGTACCGCACCAGCTACGGCCAGAACCTGCTCTCGCACTCCACCGAGACGGCCCGCATCTGCTCGCTCATGGCCGCCGAACTCGACCTCGACCCAACGCGGGCGCGGCGGGCGGGGCTGCTGCACGACATCGGCAAGGTGGTGGAGGAAGAGATCGAGCAGCCCCACGCCATCGTCGGCATGGAGCTGTGCAAGAAGCACAAGGAGCACCCCGACGTGTGCAACGCCGTGGGGGCGCACCATGACGAGATCGAGATGACGGCACTCATCTCGCCCATCGTGCAGGCTGCCGACGCCATCAGCGGCGCGCGTCCCGGCGCCCGGCGCGAGGCGCTGGAGGCCTACATCAAGCGGCTGGAGAAACTGGAGACGCTCGCTGCCGCCTTCGACGGCGTCGAGCGCGTCTACGCCATCCAGGCGGGCCGCGAGATCCGCGTCATGGTCAACCACACGCACGTCTCCGACGCCCGCGCCGAGCAGCTGGCCGTGGACATCTCGAAGAAGATCCAGGACGAGATGCAGTATCCCGGCCAGATCAAGGTGACGGTGATCCGCGAGGTGCGCTCCATCTCGTACGCGAAGTAGGGCTACTGCTCCCCGACCTGGCGTAGCACGTCCTCAATCAATGCCTCGGAAATGTAGAGGTCGGACCTGCGCAATCGGTCCATGAACGGGGCGAGGCGGTCGACCACTCCTTTCTCTTTGGCGCGCACCAGAAGACCGAGGCTGCCAACGACCGTAATGTTGCGCTGCTGCGCGGCGTTTCGTGCCCTGCTGTCGTCCACGAGCAGCACGTCAGCCTGCACCTGTTCGCAGAGTGCCATCGCAGCGATCTCCCCGCGTCCCAGCCCGCTTTCCTTTCGAGAATGGGGTGCGCGCACCGGCGTTATCTTGTCCTCTACGTAGAGTCGTAACCGTAGCGCCTGGGGCTTGCCCCTCACAGACACCTCTTCGGCCACGGCAAGCGGCACGCGGACTCGGCTGGAGAGTGCGTCCAACACGAACAGCGCGTCACAGGTCGCAAGGGCGATAAGCGCTGAGCTGTCGGCAACGATGACCACTATTCCTCGGCCTCACGGAGGCGTTGCAGGTCGCCGCGAACGTCGTCCGCATCATAGCGAATGGCGGAGATATTGTGTTCCTTACACGCCTTCAGGAACGCGTACCGGTCGACCTCGGCTAGGTCACAGGCAGCGCCCATCGAGAGCTGACCCGCCTGGTACAGGACGAGTGCAGTGTACAGCTTCAGACGCCGCGCGGCTGCGTCCGCCTCCATCGGAGGGAAGTATTCATCCGGAAGTTCGAGCGTGACGTGCATTGGAGCGTCAGGAACCATGGAGGTGAAGTCCTTTTATTGGACGCTCTGTGGGTCGCTCCGTTTCGGAGACGCTCTGCCGGATGGTGCGGAGATGCTGACTCCATCTGCGAACCACACCGGGGACCACCTCATTCTTTAGGGTCGTGTGAATCCGGGCGGGCGGAGGTGCGGGGGGCGCCCCGGGAGGAACCTGCACTCGTCACGAACCTTCAACATTTCCCCCACTCACCCTCCTGTGTTCAAACCGGTTAGGGGCGTATGCTCGGCACGATTGGAGAACTGCTGATTCTGATTGCGTTCGTCGCCAGCGGGCTGGCGGGGGTGGCCTTCTTCCGGGCGGCGCAGGAGACCGACGCGCCCGTCGACTGGACGCGCCTCGGGCGGACGGCGTGGACCGTCGGGACGGGCGCCATCGTGGCGACCTTCGCCATCCTGGTCTATCTCTTCGCCACCCATCAGTTTCAGTACGCCTACGTCTATCAGAACTCGTCGCTGGGCCTGCCCGCGAAGTATTTGATTTCGTCAGCCTGGGCGGGGCAGGAAGGGTCGTTTCTGCTGTGGATCATGTTTACGGGCATCGTCGGCCTGTCGCTCATCAAGTGGGCCGCCCGCTCGTACGAGGCGCCGGTGATGACGGTCATCGCCTTCTGTCAGGTCTTCCTCATCTCGATGGTCGTCGGCCTCCAGCTCGGGCCCGTCGCCATCGGCTCGTCGCCCTTCTCGACGCTCATCGAGCAGTTTCCGGACGCCCCGGTCTTCCAGTCGAATCCGAACTTCGTCCCGGCGGACGGCACGGGCCTGAACGACCTCCTGCAGAACCCGTGGATGGTCATCCACCCGCCGACGCTCTTCGTGGGCTTCACGCTGATGATCGTCCCCTTCGCGTTCGCGGTGACGGCCCTGTGGAAGAAGCGCTACACCGCCTGGGTGCGCCCGGCGCTGCCGTGGACGCTGCTGGGCGTGGGCGTCCTCGGCATCGGCATCGCGATGGGCGGCTACTGGGCCTACGTGACGCTGTCGTTCGGCGGCTACTGGGCCTGGGATCCGGTCGAGAACTCGTCGCTCGTGCCGTGGCTCGTCGGCGTGGCGGGCGTGCACGCGATGCTCATCCAGAAGAAGAGCGGCCTCGGCCACAAGACAGCGCTCTTCCTGAGCATCCTGGCCTTCATGCTCGTCATCTACTCCACCTTCCTCACCCGCAGCGGCATCCTGGGTGACATCTCCGTCCACTCGTTCGTGGACCTCGGCCTCAACAACCAGCTGCTGGTCTGGATCCTGGCGATGGGCGTGGTCGGCTTCGGCCTCTTCGCCCTCCGCTACCCCGACCTGCCGACGCCCGACCGCGAGCCGCATTACCTCTCGCGCGAGTTCATGATCTTCTCCGGCGCGGTGCTGCTGTGCGCCATCGCCGCCGTGGTCATCCTGGGCACCAGCGCGCCCATCTTCGGCCGCATCTTCCGCGACAACCCGGCCAGCGTGCCCATCGAGTTCTACAACAAGTGGACGCTGCCGCTGTCCGTCGGCCTCGTCTTCCTGGCCGGGCTGGGGCAGCTCTTCTGGTGGAATAAGATGAGCGTGGAGAACGTAAACCGCGTGCTCCTCAAGCCGATGGCGCTGTCCGTGGCTGCCACGCTGGCGGTGCTCATCTTCACGCCGTTCGTCGAGCAGACGGTCAACGTGGAGGCGATGCAGCAGGCCGCGCAGCCGGTGGCCGAGGCCGGGATCGGCAGCTTTTGGACGATGTACGGGCAGGGCCTCCTGATGCTGCTCCTGCTCTTCGCGGGCTTCTTCGCCCTCTTCGGCAACGGCATGGTGCTCTGGCGCGTGGGGCGCGGCAACCTGCGGATGGCCGGGGGGGCGCTGGCCCACGTCGGCCTCGCCCTCACGATCCTGGGCATCATCACGTCGGGCGGCTTCAGCAACCCGCTCACGCCGCAGACCATCGACCGGCCCAACTTCGTGGCACAGCGCGGCGTCCCGACGACCATCGAGGGCTACACGGTAACCTACGCGGGCACCGAGGAGACGGAACGGGGCCGCCCGCGCTACATCATCAACGTGGAGGACCCAAAGGGCCGCACCTTCACCGCCAAGCCGGTGGTCTACAAGAGCAACAAGGACCAGTGGATTCAGCACCCGGACGTGAAGATGTACGCCGAGAAGGACATCTACGTGGCCGTCTCGCCGGACGTCATGTTCGAGGAGCAGGGGCAGGTAAAGAACGACGAGATCGCACTCAAGAAGGGCGAAGCGACGCTCCTGGGCGACGACGAATACCAGCTCTTCTTCAAGGACTTCGACGCGACGCCCGAGGCCATGCTGACCGACACGACGACGGTGATCCCCGTAGGCGCGACGCTGGAGGTAACGCACCTGGCCACCAACGAGACGCGCACGATGACGCCGCGCTACATCCTGAACCGCACCAGCAACCAGGTCCGCTTCGAGCCGGCGACGGAGGAGGACTGGGGCCTCACGCTCACCTTCCGCCGCATGAACGTGGACAGCGGCGAGGTCATCCTGGGCGTGGACGGCGTGCAGGTGATGCCGGAGGACTGGGTCATCGTGCAGGCGTACGAGAAGCCGTTCATCAACCTGCTCTGGGTCGGCATCATCCTGCTGACGGGCGGCTTCGGCCTCGCCTTTGCCCGGCGCGTGCGGGACGTGCAGATCAGCGAGCGGCGCGGCACGCTGTCGTGATGCGTGGTGCGTAGTGCGTGAGGCTGCCGGGACACACCCCGGCGTGGCGGCTTCATGCCGTTCGCGCTGCGCACGACGAGCGGGACAACGAACCCCATCCACCGCCCGGCCTTCCCCCGAGGGTCGGGCATTGTTTATCCCAGGCACTGGGCAAACCGATGTTGCCCTGCGGCGGTCTGCCGTCTGCGGTCCGCCGTCCGTGGTCTTCTTCCACGGCGAGCGGTAGGGCTGGGGGTATTTGTCGCGCGCCCCGGCGTTGCCCCACCGTCCCGCGCCCGGTGGGGCAGAAATCGCGTACCCGTCATTTTTTTCGAGGCCCGCACCCTTACTTCTGAAAACTCTAACGTTATCAACTGGTGAAGCGAGACATGATCCCCTAATCCCGGACCCTTGCTATGAAGGACGCACTGTTCGTTGCCCAGCCCATTTCCGTGAACGACGGTACGTCGAACGTCGACGTCGACGAGGTGCAGGTCGTCGCCCGACCCGCGCCCGACGAAGGCGAACCCCTCTCGACGGCCCGGATGGACACCCTCCGCTCCGACATCAAGCATCAGGAATGGCTCGATGCGCTGATGCTGCTGATGCGCGCTGCCGGAAACGACACCCGGATGCGCATTCTCTATCTGCTCTGGCGTCAGGGCGAGGTGCGCGTCAACGACCTCGCGACCATCCTGGAGCTGACCACTCCCGCCATCTCGCAGCAACTCAAAAAGCTGCGCCAGTGCGAGATCGTCAAGACGCGGCGTGATGCGCAGACGATCTACTACCGCCTGAATACGGACCTGGACTTCGTGCAGTGCCTCGTGCGCTTCTTCGTCCAGGGCAACTACGCGGGGACCGCGGCGGCCTGACGGGACGCCGCTGGCGTGCGCTCCGGCGGACGAGCGGACTTCGACGCGCCTGCTGATGGTGCGTCGCTCGCCTCGCGCCTGCGCTGAGAGAGTTCTGCCCGCCAGGCCCGGTTGAGATAGGCATAGTCGCGCGCCTGCAGCGCCTCCGGTACGTCCTGGCGGCACAGGAAGCCCAGCCGCACCGGCGAGAGACTGGCACGCGGCGCACTGCTCAGGTCGAACAGGGCGGACCGGCCCAGGCCCAGCCGAAAGTCGCCGTGCAACTGGCCCAGGACGCAGCACGTCCCGTCGCTCAGTTCGAGCGTCTCCGGGTCGAGGCGGGCATCCCAGCCGGGGTCGACCTCGTCCAGGTAGTTCGCGCCGCGCCGCACGCGCTCGCGGGCGGCCTCGGGCGTGATCTGACGGGCGAGGCGGTCGAGCCGCCACTGGCGGAAGCGGGTCCAGAGCGTCTGCATAGGGCACGGAAGATGGATACGGCGATGCGCTCTGTTAGACGCCGCTTCACCGTCGCGGTTCTACGGAGACGGGGACGCCTCGACGAACACGTACGGCGCCACCTTGGCCAGCGTCTTCTCCCCGATGCCGCGCACCTCCACGAGATCGGCCACTCGCGGAAACGGCCCGTGCGCGTCCCGATAGGCCACGATCCGCCCGGACAGCGCCGGGCCGATGCGAGGTAGCCGCTCCAGCTGCGAAGCCGTGGCCAGGTTCAGGTTCATGCGCGGCAGACGCACTGACGATGTAGAAGCCGCTTGCTGCGCGGTTTCCGGCGCGTCATCCTGCTCCGTCGAGTCTGCCGCGGCATCGTCCGCAGGCACCGGCAGGGACGCCGCATCCGCTGTGGGCTCCGGCAAGAGCGGTGCGGCGGACCGCGCCTCGAAGCGCTGATCCTGCGCGGCGTAGTAGTCTGCGGGGAGCGGCTGGGCCTGACTCTGCACGTGTCGGAATACGAGGCCTGCGCCCAGCAACACGGCCAGACCGAGCAGGACGCTGCATTCGTGCGGAGTGATGGCGACGTGTTGCTGAAGGCGATACATCCATCGCATGAGGAGCCTCCGGGTCTTGGTCCAGGATGTCGTCTTGAGGTGCACCTATATCTTCGCCACCGACGCCTGCGAGGGCTCACGCGCGCCCGAAATCGACCCGGCGGCGCGAGGCGGACGGCACATCCACGCGGACGCGGCGTTGCAACGGTAGCCTGTCAGACCAGCCGCCCGCGCCCATGATTCTTCGTACCGAAGCCGTCGTCCTGCGCGCGATGAAGTACGGCGAGACGAGCCAGATCGCCACCCTCTTCACGCGCGAGAAGGGCAAGCTGGCCGTCATCGCCAAGGGGTCTCGCCTGCCCAAGAGCCGCTTCGGCTCCACGCTCCAGCCGATGAGCTACACGCAGGTGGTGTTCTACTACAAGGCCACGCGCGGCCTGCAGACGCTGACCGAGAGCGCCCACGTCCAGCCGTTCCACAACATCGGGCGCGACCTGGAGAAGATGACCGTCGGCCTACGGGCGGTGGAACTGGTCTACGCGCTGATGCAGGAGGAGCAGGAGCACGCGGACGTGTTCAACCTGCTGCTCCACACGCTGTCCCACCTCAACGACGCGACCGAGCGCGCGCGCAACCTGCTGCCCCTCTTCCAGATGCGCCTGGCCGCCCTGCTCGGCTTCGCCCCCCAGATCGACCGGGACATCGTGGCCGCGCTGCCCGAGGACGGCGGCCTGCTCGACCTCGACACCGGCGCCGTCCTCCCGCCGGACGCGCTCCCCACGACGGCCCGCAAAGCCTCCCGCACCGCCCTGCGCGCCTACGCCATCTTCGCCCGCGCCGACACCGAGGCCGTCCTCCGCATGCACCTGGAGCCGCCGGTCCGCAGCGAGGTGGAGCACCTGGTGGACGACTACCTGCGCTTCCACGTCGAAGACGCCTACCCCTCGCGCGGCGAAAAAGTCCTCAGCCAGCTGCGGCGCTAGCGGCTATTGTCTTTTAGGCGCTCGGCCCCTATACTGTGCGCAGTATATGCACCTATCGCGCACACGACCGAGCCGTTCGCCATGAGCCGCCGCAAGCTCACCGCCAAGCAGCACGCCTTCCTGGAGTTCATCAAGGAGTACCTCCGCGAGCATCAGGTGTGGCCCACCTACCGGGAGATCATCGATCACTTCGGCTACCGCTCGCCCAACAGCGTGACGCAGAACCTGAAGGCACTCCACAAGAAGGGCCACCTCAAGCGCAACGAGCAGGACGGCTACCACCTCGCCGAGCCGCTAGACGACGAGCCACAGAGCATCCCGGTCAAGGGCGTCATCACGGCGGGCGTCCTGCAGGAGGCCGTCGAGGCCGACATGGGCTCGATCACGCTGGAGACGCTCTTCCCCAACCTGGACCGCATCTTCGCCATCCGCGTCTCCGGCCAGTCGATGGTGGGCGCCGACATCCGCGACGGCGACTACGTGCTGCTCATCGACGACGACATTCCGAACGGCGGCATCGGCGCGGTGCTCTACGACGGCGAGACCTCGCTCAAGCGCGTCTACCACGACGACCAGGGCCTGCGCCTGGAACCGGCCAACCCGGAGTACGACGACATCCACATCGCGCCGGACGTGTTCGAAGAGGTGAAGGTGCTGGGCCGCTACGTGGGCCACGTCACGCGCGATGGCATCTACAAACGCACCGCCCGCCGCGCGACGGCAGCGTAAGCCCAGGCGGGATCCTTTCGTGGCATGCTGCGGTGGAAGCGTCTCCCGTTCCCCCGCTCTCCCTTCCTCCCGCTCCCCCTTCGCTCCCGAACGATGACGGCTCCAAACTGGCGCGACAACCTGCAGCGGCGCGGGGGCTTCTGGCGCCACGGCCGCTGGTACGACCTGCACCTGGACCGCCGTATGCCGCTCGCCCTCCCGATGCTGGAGGAACTGGTCGCGGCGCTCCCCCCGCTCGATGCCGACACCGCCGTCTGCGACCTCGCCTGCGGCACCGGCAACGCCGCCCTCACGCTGCTCTCGGCCTACCCGGACGTCCAGCTCACGCTGCTGGATGCCGACGAGGACCTGCTCGCCACCGCCCGCGACAAGATCGCGGAGTTCGAGGAGGACCGGGCGCTCACGGTGACGACGCTGGCTGCCACGATGCCGACCGACGGCGACCCGATTCCGGGCGGGCCGTACGACGTGGTCCTGGCCACACTGGCGCTGCACGCCATCATCGGGCACGACGTAGACCCGGGCGAGGCCGAAAGCCGCTACGAACTGCTGCTCCGCGGCATCGGCGACAGCCTGACGGCGGGCGGCCACCTGCTCGTGGGCGACCACGTGGGCACGCTGGGTCTCTACCGCCAGCTCAAGGCGATGGACCGCGCCGGCTTCGTGGACGTGGACTGCGCCTGGCGGCAGGACGACTTCTTCGTCGCCGGCGGACGCATTCCAGATTGACAAGGGACGATTTTCGATTGTTGATGTTCGACGGTGAGACGCGGCATCAGGAGCCTTTTCCCAAAATCGTACCTCGCCAATCGCCCCTCGAACATCACTGTAGTCGCTCGTACGACGCCTCCAGGTCGATCATCGGCGCTGGGTAGTCCTCCCCGATGGTGACGCCGTGCATCTGCTGCTCCATCGCACTCATCGCGTAGGGCTCGTGCACCAGCGGGTCGGGCACGTCGCGGAGCTCGGGGAGCCAGTGCTTCACGTAGGCGCCATCCGGGTCGTACCGTTTCGCCTGCGAGACGATGTTGAAATAGCGGTCGCGCGGGTCGTTGCCCACACCCGCCACGTAGGCCCAGTTGCCCCAGTTGCTCGTCACGTCGTAGTCGATGAGCCGCGCCTCGAAGTAGGCCGCGCCCCTCCGCCAGTCCAGGTTCAGGTTTTTGGCGAGGAAACTGGCCACGTTCTGACGGCCCCGGTTGCTCATGAAGCCCGTCTCGTTCAGCTCCCGCATGTTGGCGTCGATGAACGGGAAGCCCGTCGTGCCCGAGGCCCAGTGGCGGAACGCCTCGTCGTCGCCCGTCCAGTCGATGGCCTTATTCATCGGGCCGGACGGGTGGAACAGCCGGTCGCCGACCTTCCAGCCGACGTACCGGAAGAAGTCGCGCCAGATGAGTTCGAAGACGAGCCAGTAGGTCGACTTGTTTTTGACGCGCTCCGCCTCGTACGCCTTCACCTCTTCGTAGATGGTGCGCGGCGAGAGGCAGCCGTGCGCGAGCCAGGCGGAGAACTTGGACGAGTAGTCCGCGCCGAGCAGCCCGTTGCGCGTCTCCTTGTAGCGCTTCAGCAGGTCCTGCTCCCAGAGGTAGGCCTGCACCCGCTCCAGCCCCGCCGTCTCGCCGCCCGTGAAGT
Organism: Bacteroidota bacterium; assembly: GCA_009908885.1. Taxonomy (GTDB): domain Bacteria; phylum Bacteroidota; class Rhodothermia; order Rhodothermales; family JAAAOL01; genus JAAAOL01. Next base: position 18,640 of record JAAAOL010000274.1, read on the forward strand.
CCAGCACGCCCCGCTCGTCGATGCTGCGCGGCGTCAGGCCGAGGTCCTCGACCGTCGGCATCGCGCCCGGGTCGAGGTCGTCCGGCAACGCGGCGAGGTGCTCCGGCCTGGGAAACGTAGGCCGCACCGCACTCCGCTTCTCGACGCCCTTGCGGAACGACGTGTAGACGTTCGGAATGCCGGACTGGTCGAACGGGATGTCGTCTACGTGGTAGAGCGTGTGGCCCCAGAAGGTGTGCAGCGTGGCGTCCGTCTCGGCCAGCGCCTGCTCGACGGCCTCTTCGACGGCGACCTCTTCGGTCGTCACCTCCTGATGGACGTGCACGGCGTCGGCCTCTACCTGGCGGACGAGGTCGGGCAGGACGTCCTCGGGCGTGCCCCTTCGGATCACCAGATCGGCGCCCAGCTCCCGGTAGCCCCGCCGCAGATCGTCCAGGCTCTCGATCAAAAACTGGGCCCGGAGCGCACCGGTCTTCTCGACGCCCCACCGCGTCGTCCGGTAGTGGCGCGGGTCGACGCAGTAGACGGGCACGACGCGGTCGGATTCCTTCGCCGCCGTGGCGAGCGCTTCGTGGTCGTGCAGGCGCAGGTCGTTGCGCAGCCAGACGAGGGTGGTGCGAGGCATAGGGCGAGGCGTTGAGGCTGGAGGATGGAAGATTGCGGATGGGTGGGAATGGGCCGCGAGCTAGTCCTGCTTTCGATTCCGGTTGCCGCGGCAGCGCTTGCTGCAATACGTGACGTGCTCCCAGTCGTCTTCCCATTTCTTGCGCCAGGTGAACGGGCGTCCGCAGACCGGGCAGACTTTGGTGGGCAGGTCGCGCTTTTTCCGCATTTTGCTCATGCCTCGGGCAACGCAAGACGCCGCGCGGTTGTGCCTCTCGAAACCAGATTGTTATATGGCAGACGACGGCGGCTCTGACCGCTGACGACGGACTGCGGCATTTCTGTTTTCTCCTGCTTTACACACAGCCTCTATGCCTGATCGCCAACTGCTCGGCATCGACGTCGGCGGCACGTTTACCGACTTCGTGTCCCTCGTCGATGGGCAGCTTTCCGTCCACAAGGTGCCCACGACGCCGGACGACCAGAGCCGCGCCATCGCCACCGGCCTCGATGCGCTCGACGCGGCACCGGAGGCCGCCGTGGCCCACGGGACGACGGTGGCGACCAACGCGCTGCTGGAACGGCGCGGCGCCCGGACGGCCCTGCTGACGACCGACGGCTTCGCCGACGTGCTGGCCATCGGACGG